>DASZIU010000110.1:0-4333 GCA_035948815.1 Solirubrobacteraceae bacterium
TCCGGTAGCGCGAGGCCGCTGTAGGCGCTCACGCGCCGGGCGAAGTCGTGGGCGAGCGGCTCGACGGTCTCGGCGTGGACACCGCCCTGCGGAGGCGACCCCGCGATCAGCTCTCCGATCCGCTGCGCTGCGCTCCAGTCGATCGGGTCCATCCCAAGAGCGTAGCCCGGCGGATGCGTGCATCGGGACCCAACCGGAGCGAGCGGGGACGGCGGCGACGTTTCCCGCCGTCCGCGAGATGCGGATGCGGCCGTATCCTAGGTTCGTGTCTCTCTCCAGAAGCGCCTCCGCGCCACCCGGCGCCCGGCCGGGCGAGCAACTGGGGGCGGGCGCCTTCCTGGAGCGGGCCGAGGTCCGCGATGTCCTCGCCTGGATGCGCCTGCTGGTCGACCCCCGGGACGCCGCAGCCGTCGTTCGCGCGCTTGCGCGGCCGCCGATCGAGCTCCGCCAGGTCGAGCTCGCCCGTGTGATCCAGGTCGCGCGCCGCCGCAAGCTCGACCTCGTCTCGGGCCTGACCGCAGCCACCGAGTCACCCCGGGTGCCGCCTGAGGCACGCGAACGGATCCAGCGTTTCGTGGCGATTCATCGCGACGCGTCGCTGGGCCTCGAGAGCCTTGCCCCGGAGACCTTCATCGCCGAGCTGATCGAGCGTCTCGGCGTACGCGGGCGCCCGCTCCTGATGCCTGAGGACGCAGCCGAGCAGCGGGCGAGCCTCGAGCAGCTGCGCGAGGTGGCCGCCGAGTTCGTCCGCGGTGCGCCGACCGCGACCCCGCGCGAGCTCGCCATCCACCTGGCGCGGATCGCGCCTCACTCCCTCCAGGAGGATCGCGCCGTCGAGCGACTCGAGGTTGCCGCGACGGTCTCCGAGGACGTCGGCGAGATCGCTGAGCAGGACGAACAGGCCGCACCGGCGCCCGATGCCGCTCCCGTCGATCCCGTCGAGGTCACGCTTCAGCTGCTGCGCGAGGAGGTTCTCGACAGCATCGGGCGGATCGGTGGGCGCCTCGGCGAGCTGCGGCTCGACACCGATCTGGACGTCTCGCATGGCGTCGTTCGCTACCTGGAGCTGCTCAAGCTCTCCGCGCTGATCCAGCGTCCCGCCGGCCAGAGCATGCAGGAGGCGCTGGCGGATATCAACGCCCGCCTGCTCGCCGCCACGACGCCGCTCGAGCGCGAGATCTTCCAGACCTCGACTCTCGACGAGACCCTCGTCAGCTCCGCCGCCGGCGGCGTCTCGGGAGAGCTCGAGGAGCTCGCCCGTGCGCAGGCGATCGCACCGCGCGATCAGCACTCGCTCGGGCCCTTTCTGCCCCGCAAGGGCATCGGCCTCGCGCTCTCGGCCTCCGACATCGAGACCTACCGCAGCTGTCCGCTGAGGTACAAGTTCGCGCGCGTCCTGCGGATCCCGACCGAACAGACGCTGCACCAGCGATTCGGGATCGTCGTCCACCAGGTGCTCGAGCGCTATCACTCCGAGGGCGGCACGACGCTCGAGCGGATGCTCGACCTGCTCGAGGCCGGCTGGCGGCGGGCCGGCTTCAGGGAAAGCGAGCAGGAGCGCTTGCTCCGCGAGAAGGCGTGGGACTCGCTGACCCGCTATCACGCACGCCTGGGCGGCCAGGAGTCCGAGCCGGTCTGGTTCGAGCGGGCCTTCTCGTTCCGGCTCGGGACCCACCACCTGCGCGGGCGGGTCGATCGCGTCGACCGCCTCGCCGCTTCCGCGGGCGCGGAGGAGTACGAGCTGATCGACTACAAGACCTCGCGCGCGAAGACCGCCTCCGAACTCGAGGACGACGTCCAGCTCTCGCTCTACGCACTCGCCGCACGGGAAGCCTGGCAGCTCGAGTCATCGCGGCAGGCCTACTACTACGTGCTCGATGACTGCAAGGTCCCGGTTCCTCGCGGCAAGCGCGACACCGACTCGGTCAAGGACATCGTGCTCCAGGTCGGCGAGGGCATACTCGCCCAGGAGTTCGAGCCGACTCCCTCGCGCGCCGCGTGCTCGATCTGCGACTACCGGATCGTCTGCCCGGCCGCCGAGCGCTGAGCGCGGCGCGGCGCGGCTACCCCGCCTCCGGGCCGCGCTGGCGCAGGAAGCGCTGGAATTCGCGCGCCAGGATGTCACCGGAAGGCACGTCCTCGGCTGCGTCCTCCTGGCTCTCGGCGGCCTGCTCGAGGCGTTCGACGAACGCCTGGATGTCCGGGTCACTCTGCACGGCGCGTTCCACCTGGCGCTCGTAGTCGGCGGCTGCGGACTCAAGCTCGGAGACGTCGACCGAGACCCCGATCAGGCCTTCGACGCGACGCACGAGCGCGAGCGCGGCCTTGGGGTTGGCGGCGGCCGCGACATAGTGCGGTACGCCGGCCCAGAGGCTCGCCGAGGGCAGCCCCGCCTCGACGCAGGCGCTGTGCAGGATGCCGACGATGCCCGTCGGTCCCTCGTAGGTCGAGGCCTGCATTCCGAGCCGCTCGACAAGCGCTGGATCGGATGCGTGTCCTGAGATCGCGACCGGGCGCGTGTGCGGGACGTCGCCGAGCAGAGCCCCCAGTGAGACGATCACCTGAACCCCGAGCGCCTCTGCCAGGTCGATCAGGTTCGCGCTGAAGGAGCGCCAGCGCATCGACGGCTCGACGCCCTGGACGAGCACGAGGTCGCGCGGAGCTCGAGGCGCCGGCGCTTCGAAGACCTCGACCGTCGGCCACACGATCTCCCGCCTGCCGCCGTCGGCGTAGCGGACGCAGGGCCTGTTCGCCTGGAAATCGTAGAACTCCTCCGAGTCGATCCGCGCGAAGCGGCGCGCATTCAAGGACGACGCGAGGAACGAGACCGCGCTCGAGGCCGCGTCGCCTGCGTCGTTCCAGCCCTGGAACGCACACACCATCGCCGGCGCTCTGAGGCCGTCCGGACGTCGATCCCAAATGAGGGGCTGCATCCGAACCACCGTACATCATGCGCGGATGGCCTCCGCCACCTACTCGTCAACCGAGCGAGCCCAGTCCGTGGCCACGCTCCGCGCCTCCGATGAGGTCGACGGCGTGTTCGCATGCACGCGCAAGGAGCGCCAGCTCTCGCGCGCCGGAACGCCCTATCTCACGCTCGAGCTGCGCGATAGCACGGGGACGATCCTCGCGCGCGCGTTCCGCGACGCCGACCTGCTCGCGGGCCGCTTCGAGCGGGGCGAGCTCGTGCGCGTGCGCGGGCGTGTGGAGCGCTTTCGCGACCAGCTCCAGATCGACGTCGGCTCGATCGTCCGCGCCGATGGCCCGGAGGCCGATCCTGCGCGCTTCCTCCCTGTCGCCTACCGCGACCTCGACGAGCTCGAAGGCTTCCTCGAGCATCTCGCGCGCGAGGTGTATGACCCGGGGCTGAAGGGCCTGCTCGAACGCCTGCTCGGCGAGCCGAAGCTGCGGGCGGAGATCCGCCGGGCCCCCTGCTCGGCGCCGGCGAGTGCGCCGGGCGGGCGTCCGAGCGGCGGGAACGGCCGTGCCGCCTCGCTGCACCACGCGTACCTCGGCGGCCTGCTCGAGCACACGGTCGCGGTCGCGACGCTCGCAGTCGAGCTGTGCGCGCTGCATCCGCGCCTGGATCGCGACCTGCTGTTGACCGCGGCGATCGTCCACGACCTCGGCAAGACGCGCGAGTACTCCTACGGCGCGGAGATCTCCCGCAGCCGCGAGGGCAGGCTGCTGGGGCACATCGAGCTGGGGATGCGCCTGATCGCCGAGCACGCATCCGCGGACCTCGCGTCCGAGCGCCGGCTGGCGCTCGAGCACTGCGTGCTGATGCACCATGGCCCCGACGCGGCCTCTGCCCAGCGCTTCGCCACTGCCGAGGCGCTCGCGCTGTTCCGCCTGAACGCGCTCGACGCGCACCTCAAGGGCGCCTTCGAGCAGGGTTTTCCTGCACTTGACGCCTGAGCCCGCGGGCGGGCGAATTGGTGTCAAGAGCCTCTCGGCGGATGCCGATACAGCCCTGTGATGGGCGACAACGCCACGACAGAGGCACCTGCTCCCGAGACCACCTCCGAGGACGGGCCGCCGCAGGCGGCCGCGCCCGACGAGACAAGCGTCAACGGCCTCTATCCGCCGCGCCACTCGGGGCGATCGACGCGAATGATCGGGGAAGTCGTCGTCGACCTCGGCCTCGCCGACCGGGAGACGGTCGAGGACGCGGTCTCGGCCGCGCGAGCTGAGGGTCGCCCCACGGGCCTGGTGCTCGTCGAGCGCGGCGTGCTGCGCCACGACCAGCTCGCCCGCGTCGTCGCCGAGCGCTTCGGCCTGGACTACGTGGACCTGTCGGTCTACGACCTGGACATGGGCGCCGTCAGCCTCG
>DASZIU010000111.1:0-2616 GCA_035948815.1 Solirubrobacteraceae bacterium
GCCGCCCTACTTGATGAACAGCATCTCCGAGTACTTCGGCAGGGGCCAGAGATCGTCGGGGACCAGGCCCTCGAGGCGGTCTGAGACCTCGCGCACGTCTTCCATCGCGGGCACCACGCGGTCGCGCATGTAGTTAGCCCACTTCTGCGGCGTCGAGTCGTCCTGGTTGTCGGAGAGGTTGGCGTCCTCGAGCGCGCGCAGCGCGAAGTGCAGCTCCTTGAGGTCCGGCTCGATCTCCTCCACCAGCTCCTCGAGCCCGGCCATCCGCAGTTCGTTCAGGTAGCGCACGGCCGCCGGGAGGATCTGAGTGCGCGCGATCGAGGCTGCCGTCTCGGCCTCGATGTTGAGCTTGACCGCATACTGCTCGAGGAAGACCTCCTCGCGCGACTCGAGCTCGCGCTTGGAGAGCACGCCGTATTTCTTGAACAGGGCGACGGTGGTTTTGTCGACCAGCCAGGGCAGCGCCTCGGGCGTGGAGCGCAGGTTGTAGAGGCCGCGCTTCTCGGCCTCGTCGTGCCACTCGGGCGCGTAGTTGTCGCCGTCGAAGATGATCTGCTTGTTTGCGGCGTAGCTCTCACGGACGACCTTGGCGAGCGCTTTCTCCAGATTCCCGCCTTTGAGCGCGGTCTTGAGCTTGCCCGCGAGCTCGTCGATCGCGTCCGCGACGATCGTGTTCAGGACCGTGTTCGGGAGCGCGAGCGACTGCGAGGAGCCGAGCGCGCGGAACTCGAACTTGTTGCCCGTGAACGCGAACGGGCTCGTGCGGTTGCGGTCGCCGCCGTGCAGCGGAAGCGTCGGCAGCACAGGAGTGCCGAGGCCGAGGAATGAGCCGGGCTTCGAGCGCTCGGCTTTCCCGGACTCGATCGCGGCGAATACCTTGCCCAGCTCGGCGCCGAGGAAGATCGAGATGATCGCCGGTGGCGCCTCGTTGGCGCCCAGGCGGTGGTCCTGGCCGGGTGACGCGATCGACGCCCGCAGCAGCGCCTGGTACTCGTTGACCGCCTGGATGACGGCGGTGCAGAAGAACAGGAACTGCAGGTTCTCCGAGGGTGTGTCGCCGGGATCGAGCAGGTTGTTCCCGGTGTCGGTGCCCATCGACCAGTTGTTGTGCTTGCCGGACCCGTTGACGCCCGCGAAGGGCTTCTCGTGCAGCAGGCAGACGAGGCCGTAGCGCCGGGCGACGTTCTGCATCACCTGCATCGTCAGCTGCTGGTGGTCGGAGCCCACATTCGAGTTCTCGAAGATCGGCGCGATCTCGTACTGGTTCGGCGCGACCTCGTTGTGCCGCGTCTTGATCGGCACGCCCAGCTTCGCGAGCTCCTGCTCGGTCTCGAGCATGCAGGCGAGGATGCGCTCGGGCATCGAGCCGAAGTAGTGGTCGTCGAGCTCGTGTCCCTTCGGGGGCTTGGCCCCGAAGAGCGTGCGCCCCGTGGTGAGGAGGTCGGGCCTTTCGAAGTAGTACTGCTCGTCGATCAGGAAGTACTCCTGCTCGGGGCCGACCGTCGTGAACACCCGCCGCGCCTGCTCGTCGCCGAGCAGCTTCAGCGCGCGGATCGCGGCGCCCGAGAGGGCGTCCATCGAGCGCAGCAGCGGGATCTTGTGATCGAGCGCCTCGCCGGTCCAGGACGTGAACGCCGTCGGGATGCACAGCAGCGCCCCGTTGGGGTTCTCGAGGATGAAGGCGGGGGAGGTGGGGTCCCAGGCGGTGTAGCCGCGGGCCTCGAAGGTCGCGCGGATGCCACCCGTGGGGAACGAGGAGGCGTCGGGCTCGCCCTGGATCAGCTCCTTGCCCGAGAACTCGGCGATCGCCGTCCCGTCGCCGACGGGGGCGTAGAAGGAGTCGTGCTTCTCGGCCGTGGAGCCCGTGAGCGGCTGGAACCAGTGCGTGTAGTGGGTGGCGCCCTTCTCCATCGCCCACTCCTTCATCCCCTGCGCGACGGCGTCGGCCAGCGAGGTGTCGAGCGCCTCTCCGAGCCCGAGCGTCTTCTGCAGCGCCTTGTAGACGTGCTTGGGGAGTCGCTGACGCTGAACGGCAGGAGAGAAGACGTTCGCCCCGAACACCTGGTTGTTGGGGAGCGTCAGGTCGAGCGGGCCGAGTGCGGCTCCGTTGGCGCTCCACTGGGCTGCTGTGACGTTCTGCTGGCGGGTCCTTGGCATTGCCTGTCTCGATCCTCCTGGAGAAGTGTTCTCGGTCGGCTGGGCGCTCTGCGCAGCTTATCCCTCGTATGTCCGCATCAGCTCCCGCAGGCGCTGGTGCTCCCGTGCGCCAACGCCAATCCGAAGGCGCCGGCGGCCGCGCGCGGCCAAAACGTCGTGCGACGGCGTCTGAGATCGTAGGTCCGCGCCGATACGTGCGGCATGACCGGGTGGCGAAATCGGCGAGGGGATCTTTGGACAGCGGGCCAAACGGCGCCGCCAGGCGCGTCTCCGGAGAAGCGAACGGCGGCCGTCAGGGGACCAGCGGGTAGGGCCCGAGCACGACGTTCCCTGTGCGCGGGTCCACATGGGTTCGCGGCGGGACCCCGGCGATGGATGCGGTGAAGGCTCCCTGCAGCGGGCCGCCGCCGGGGAGCTCGGCCGTGGCCCGACCGGCCAGCCCCGCGGCCACCCGGTAGT
>DASZIU010000112.1:0-22007 GCA_035948815.1 Solirubrobacteraceae bacterium
ATCATCGAGGCCGCGCTGCTGGCCGCCCGCACCGGCAAGCGAGAGATCACCCAGGACGAGCTCGAAGAGGGGATCATGCGTGTGATCGCGGGGCCGGAGAAGAAGACCCGGGTGATGAGCGCCAAGGAGCGCCGGATCACCGCTTATCACGAGATGGGCCACGCGATCGTCGGCCACTACCTCGAGCACTCCGACCCGGTGCACAAGATCTCCGTGATCTCCCGTGGCCAGGCGCTCGGCTACACGATCTCGATGCCCCAGGAGGATCGCTTCCTGACCACGCGCGCGGAGCTCAAGGACTCGATGGCGATGACGCTCGGCGGCCGCGCCGCCGAGGAGCTGATCTTCGGCGAGATCACGACCGGCGCCTCGAACGACATCGAGAAGGTGACCGCGACCGCCAAGCAGATGGTGATGCGCTTCGGCATGAGCGAGAAGCTCGGGCCGCGCGTGTTCGGCCACGACCACGGCCAACCGTTCCTCGGGCGCGAGTTCTCGACCGAGCCCGACTACTCTGACGAGATCGCGCGCGAGATCGACGACGAGGTGCGGCGGATCATCGAGGCCGCGCACGAGCGCGCGCGTGCCATCCTCACCGAGCACGAGAAGGACCTCAACAAGATCTCCGAGATCCTCGTCAAGCGCGAGACGATCGAGAAGGAGGAGTTCCTCGCCCTGCTCGCCGGCAAGAGCGAAGAGGAGGTCTTCGGGGTGGAGGAGGAGGCCAAGCCCGAGCTCCCGGCGCCGCCGCCCGCCCCAGCCGACAGGGCCGGCCGCGAAGCGCCGCGCACGATCCCCCGTCCGGGGCTCGCCGGCGGGACCGCCGAGCTGCGGGGCACCGACCCCGAGCGCCCGAAGCTCACCTGAGCGCCCCGGGGTCAGCTGCGCAGCGCAGCGCCTTCCGCCTGATGGGCGTCCTCAACGTGACGCCCGACTCGTTCTCCGACGGGGGTCTGTTCCTGGCACCCGGCGATGCGGTCGCCCATGGTCTCGAGCTGGTGGCGCAGGGGGCCGACATCCTGGACGTCGGCGGCGAGTCCACCCGCCCAGGTTCCAAGCCGGTCGATGCGGAGCAGGAGCTTCGGCGCGTGCTGCCGGTGATCGAGGGCCTCTCGGCGGAGATCAGCTCGACTCCCGCCCGCCCGCTGATCTCGATCGACAGCTCCAAGGCGATCGTCGCCGAGGCGGCGCTCGAGGCGGGCGCCGGCCTGGTCAACGACGTCACGGCCTTTCGCGGCGACCCGCGGATGGCCGAGCTCGTCGCGCGCAGCGGCGCCGAATGCTGCCTCATGCACATGCTCGGCGAGCCGCGCACGATGCAACAGGCCGGCGGGCCAAGGTATGACGACGTGGTCGACGACGTCAAGTCGTTCCTCGCCGAGCGTCTGAACTTCGCCGTCGCCGAGGGTGTCGCCGAGCAGCGCATCCTGCTCGATCCCGGCATCGGCTTCGGCAAGACCGAGGCCCACAACCTCGAGCTGCTCAGGCGCCTGGGAGAGCTCCTCGAGCTCGGCCGCCCGATCGTTATCGGCACCTCGCGCAAGCAGTTCCTCGGCCGCATCCAGGCACGCGCCGCCGGCGGTTCCGAGCCGGCGCCTGTGGCCGACCGCCTGCCGGGGACGATCGCGTCGAACGTGCTCGCCTACGAGCGTGGCGCACGCGTCTTCCGCGTCCACGAGGTCGCCCCCGTCAGGGACGCGCTGGCGGTGGCTGCTGCTACGTTGGGCCTGGGATGAACGGTCACGGCGAGGGGGACGAGCCCGACGACCTCGAGGACGAGGAGGGCCGCGGCGACGCCGAGGAAGGCGAGGAGGGCGCCGAGTCGGTCACCGCCGAGATCACCGGCCTGTCGCTGTACACCAACCACGGTGTGACCGAGGCCGAGCGCGAGGTCGGCCAGCGCCTCGTACTGGACCTGAGGCTCGACCTCGGCGCGACCGATGCGACCGTCACGGACTCGATCGAGGACACGGTCGACTATGCCGAGGTCTGCCAGCTGGTCGCCCTGATCGCCCAGCAGCGATCCCACAAGACGCTCGAGCGACTGTGCAGCTCGATCGCCGACCGGCTGCTCGCGGACTACGACCTCGAGGGCGTGTGGGTGAAGGCCGCCAAGCCCGAGCCGCCGATCGCCCTGGCCGTCGACGAGGTCTCCGTCGAGGTCTGGCGCGAAGCGGAGGGGTAAGGTGCGCCTGGCATGAGCACCATCACGAGCTTTCGCGCGGCCGTCGAGTCGGGGGAGATCGAGGCCGCGCACGCCCTGCTGGCCGAGGACGTCGTCTTTCACAGCCCCGCCACCTTCCACCCGTTCGTCGGCCGCGATACCGTCGCGCGGCTCCTGGTACTCGTCGCCGAGACCTTCGAGGACTTCCGCTACACCGACGAGTTCGAGGCCGACGGCGCGCAGCTGCTGATCTTCCGGGCCGGGATCGGGGGGCGGGAGATGGAGGGCCTCGACCTGCTCCGCTTCGACGAGCAGGGGCTGATCGCCGACTTCACCGTCATGCTGCGCCCGATCTCAGGCCTCGTGCCCTTCGCGCAGGCGATGGGGGAGAAGGTCGCGGCAGCCGGTCTGCAGACGACCCGCGCGTGAGGGCGGGCGGGCGCCCGCCGGGCTGAATGGATCGAAGCGCGGGAGACCGCGGGCTGCTCGGGCTCGGCTCGAACGTGGGGGATCGCCGCGCGCGCCTGCAGGCGGCCGTCGACGCCCTCCCCGGCGCCGGCGTGGAGGTGATCGCGAGCTCCTCGACCTATGACACCGATCCGGTCGGCGAGGTGCTCGACCAGCCGAGCTTCCTGAACGCCTGCCTGCTGGTGCGCACGGGACTCGAGCCGCTCGAGCTGCTCGACGCCGTGAAGCGCCTGGAGCGCGAGCTGGGACGCGAGCAGCCCGGCGTGCGCCATGGTCCCCGCCCGATCGACATCGACGTCCTCCTGCTCGGCGACCGCGAGCTGGCCCACGAGCGCATGGCGCTTCCCCACGAGCAGCTTCTCAGCCGCCGCTTCGTCCTGATCCCCGCCCTCGAGCTGGACTTCGAGCTGCGCTCCCCCGACGGTCGACGCCTGGCGGACGCCCTCGCGGCCCTGCCGACGGAGGAGGGGGTGCGCTGGGCGGGCCCGCCGCTGGACGTGTCTCAGTGAACGACGATCTTGCCCTTCATGCCTTCTTCGACGTGAATCGTGCAGTGGTAGTTGAACGTCCCGGCGCGCGTGAAGCGCACGGTGTAGGTCCCGGTTTCCTGGGTGCGGGAGTGGAAGGAGTGGAAGGTCACGTTGTGTTCGGTCAGGTCGCGCCAGACCCACTTCACGCTGTCGCCCTTCCTGATCGTGAGCGTCGGCGGGTGAAAGCGGATTTCATGGAGGATCACCGTGTGGGTCCTCGCCGCGCTCGCGCCTCCCAGCGCGCCCGCGGGGCCGAGCGCGAGAGCGCCCGTCGCCGCGATCGATGCAAGTGCGCAGATGCTCCTGCGGGTCATCTCTGCTCCTTTCCGTCGGCTCGCCTGATCGCCATCAGGATCCCTCGCATTGAGAAGACTCCGGCGCGCGCCGGAGTCTTCCCGCAGACCGTGGCCTCAGGCTGGGGTCGCGCTGTCGCCCCAGTTGGCGAGGCTGAGCAGCGTGGGCCCGGCCACGCCGCGCCCGGAGAGCACGCACAGGTGGCCGTTGCGCAGCCAGACGACCGTCCCGGTCCCCTGGCCGGCGAACAGGCGGTAGGAGTTGCCGGCGCGCCAGTTGACCGCGCCGCCGTGCACCGACGGCGCGGGCGTGCCGGCGAAGATCGAGTAGCCGATCCGCTGGCCGGCCGCGTTCGCGTAGAAGACGGTCGTCACGGCGCGCCCGGCCACCTGGTCGGTCCGCTGTCCGGTCGATCTCCACCCGAGCGCGCCCCAGTAGGGGAAGCGGACGCCCTGCACCGAGGCCACGAGCGCGACGCTGTTGCTCGCGCTCTGCGCCGGTGCCGGGCCGCTGGACTGGCCGAGCGTCAGCGCGGTCGCCTGCCTCAGGCTGAGCGCGCCCGAGCCCCCGCCGCCGCTGAGCCCGATCGCGACCCCCGCGGCGATCGCGGCGACCAGGAGCGTCGCGGCGGCGAGCCTGCGCGCGATCGGCGCTCCGCCCGCGCTCAGGGCGCCGCCGAGGAACGGCCGGCGCCGGGCGCGCGAGGCGTCGGCGATCAGCGACTCGACCTGCCGGTGCAGCGCGTCGGGCGCGCGGACGTCGCTCGAGCGGATCAGCTCGATCAACTCTGCTTCGTTGCGCGGTCGGGGCTCGTTCATGGCGTACTCCTGCCCTCCAAGACTCCGGGTGGGCCGTTCCCTTCCCCCTCGCGACGCTCCGCGCGGCCCGCACGCCGCTCGCCGGCTCCGCTGTCCGCGACACCCTCCGGGTTCGAGCCATCCGAGCGCGCCGGGCGCGGCTCGGCCTCGGCGCCCTCGTTCGACGCGAGCCGCCCGCTGACCTGCTTACGCGCCCTGAACAGCCGCGTCGTGATCGTCGCCTCGCGCACCCGCAGCGCACGCGCCGCCTCGCGATAGGACAGGCCGAGGACGTCGACGGCCACGAGGGCTAGCCGAAAGTCCTCGGGCAGCTCGGCGATCGTCGCGTAGACCTCCTGCATCTCGAGCGCCTGCTGCGGCTGATTGCGAGTGCTCGGGTCCGCGGCCGAGACATCCTCCAGCGTCGCAACGCTCACCGGTCGGCGGCTCGCCGTGCGGCGGCTCGTGAGGAAGGTGTTTCGCAGCACTCTCATCAGGTAGTAGAGGTCCTCGTCGCCCTGGATCACGCGGGGGCGGGCGAGCACGCGCACGAACGTCTCCTGCACCAGGTCCTCGGCGTCCTCTCGCGACCCGCACAGCGCCCAGGCGGCGCGATACAGACGGTCCACGTGCTGCGTCAGAGACTGCGGATCGAGCGTGCGCATGGAATGCGCGGGCATCGCCCCCCCGGTCGGACGGTGCGATCTCCCGCACAGCGACTGTAGCGCCGGGAAGGATCGGGCGTGTCGCGCGTCCTTGATGGTGATGGGACTCCGGAGGCCCGCGTTCCTGCTGGTGTGCGCCCTGCTCGGCGCTTCGGTGGCGATCCTCCCCGCCGTCGCGGGCTCCGAAACGGCCCCGACGGTGAACGCGCAGTCAAGCGTGCAAGCCTGCAGCAGCAGCTACTACCCCAACTGCTGGTCGCCCGCGTCCGTCGAACTGGCCTCGCCGGGCTCGGTCGCCTTCCAGAACTCGAGTGCCAAAGCGCATGGCGTCGTCTGGAGCAGCGTTCCGGTCACGCCGACGTGCAGTGGGGTTCCCGTGAATGCGTCGGCGGAAAGCTTCAGCGGCTCGTGCAGCTTCCCGCAGGCAGGGACCTACAGGTTCTACTGCTATGTGCACGGCCCCACGATGTCCGGCACGATCACCGTCGGCGCGGGGACGACCACCACCACGACTACCGCAACACAGCCGGGCGGCACGACAACCACCACCAACACGTCCCCCGGTACGACCACGACGCCGGCGGGTCCCGCCCCGACCCCGACGCTGTCCGGTGCCGGTAACGCCACGATCATCACGCTCGCCCGCAGCCAGCGAGGCGGATCGGTACGTGGCTCACTCGAGGTTCCGAGCGCCGTGGCCGGCGGGCGGCTCGAGGTGGATCTGCTGGCCAGGAGGGCTTCGCTGGCCCGAGCGGGCGGCGGCTCCTCCCGGGTGCGGGTCGGCCGCCTCATTCGGTCGTCCCTGCGTGCCGGCCGGCTCTCGTTCTCCGTGCCCCTCCAGGCCAGGGCTCGCAGCGTGCTTGCCCGTCGGCGACGCCTTCCGCTCACGGTGAAGCTCGTTCTGACGCCGGCGCAGGGTCTGCCCTCGTCCACGAGCCGCAACGTCGTGCTGCACACCTGACGGCGGCGGGCTCAGGGGTCGGAGCGCTCTACGCGCTTGCGGGCGCCGGCAGCCACTCGGCAGGCAGCACACCCGCGGGAATTTCGCCCACCATCGGCGGGAAGTAGCGCGTCAGCGCGGCGCTCGGGCGGCCCTCGATCAGCGGACGCATGTCGGCGATGCTCATCAGCAGCCTGATCGTGCTCCCGATCTGAAGGTCCGCCGCGTTCGGCCGCTCGCCCCCGAGCAGGCCCTCGGCGATCCACCCGTCGACCCTGTCCAGGTGGCCTGAAAGGGCCGCGATGTCGGCACGCGCCGCCTCGTCGTTGGCCTTGTTTTTGATCGCCATCATGCGAGCCGTCAGAGGCAGCGACGGGCGCAGCATCGCGCGGGGGAGCGGCAGCTTCTCGTCGCCCGCGTAGCTCTCCATCGTCTCCGGGCGGCGCAGGAACCCGACGTCGAGGATCCGCCGCGGAACGTTCTGCAGGACCTCGTCGCCCCAGCGCTCGGCCTCGACCAGCCGAGCGTAGGATTGATCGCCGGGCGCGGGCAAGAGCGGCGGCTCGGAGGCGAGCTGGTCCAGGCGGTGCATGATCGTGCGCGAGCCGACGAGGCGCTCGCCGTCGACGCGCATCCCGGGGACGGTCACGCCACCCCAGCGAAGCGGGCCGACCAGCACCGGGGTCAGGGGTAGCAGGACGACGCGGTCGTAGTCGATCGACTTGATCGCGAGCCCGGCTTCGACGGCGGCGCACGGATGCGAGGCCGGCAGCACGTAGAGCCTTGGACGATTCCCCGCCATCGCGGCTCTGAGCATAATGCTCGCCGATGCTGCTGGTCGTCGACGTCGGGAACACGCAAACGCACTTCGGAACGTTCCGGGGAGAGGAGCTGCTCGAGCACTGGCGCTTCGCCACCGTGCGCGAGTCGACCACCGACCAGCTGGCCGCCGCGCTGCGCAACCTGCTCGAACTGCGCGGCTACGGCTTCGAGGACATCGACGCGTCGATCATCTCCTCGACCGTGCCCCAGCTGGAGCCCGAGTGGACGACCGTGGCCAGCCGTTATCTCGGCCACGAGATGCTCGCCGTCGGCCCGGGTACGAAGACCGGCATGCCGATCCGCTACGACAACCCGCGGGAGATCGGCGCCGACCGGCTGGTCAACGCGGTCGCGATCCGCGACCGCTACAAGACCTCCGCGGTGTGCGTCGACTTCGGCACGGCCACGACCTTCGACGTCGTCTCGCGCGACGGCGAGTACCTGGGCGGGGCGCTGATGACGGGTATCGAGATCTCCCTCGAAGCGCTGTCCGAGCGCGGCGCGCGTCTGCCGAAGGTCGACCTCGCGCCGCCGAAGAGCGTGATCGGCAAGAACACGATCGACGCGATCCGCTCGGGCGTGGTGTTCGGCTACGCCGGCGCGATCGACGCGATCCTGCGGCGCCTCTACGACGAGCTCGGCGAACGGACCGCGGTCATCGCCACGGGGGGTCTGGCCGGTCTGGTCGTGCCCTACAGCGAGGAGCTCGAGGAGGTCGACGACCTGCTCACGCTCACCGGGCTGCGCCTGCTCCACGAACGCAACAGCTGAAGCGCGCCACAATGGGTGCGATGGCCCCCGAGCGCTCGTTCGACGAACCGTGGATGCTCGGCACCCTGCGCGTGCCCAACCGCGTGCTGCTCGCCCCGCTCGCGGGCATCGGCAACTGGTTCGTGCGCCTGCAGGCCAAGCGCTTCGGTGCGGGAATGGCGGTCTCGGAGATGGTCTCCTCGCACGCGATCCGCCACGGAAACCCCAAGACGTGCACGGAGATGCTGCGCATCGACCCCCGCGAGCACCTCGGCGGCCCGGTCTCGATCCAGCTGTTCGGCGAAGACCCCGCGACGATGAGGATGGCCGCCGCGCACGTGACCGCGATCGGCGCGGACGCGATCGACATCAACATGGGATGTCCGGTCGCGAAGGTGCAGAAGACCGGCGCCGGGGCGGCGCTGCTCGACGATCCCGATCGCGCCGTGACGGTGGCCGCGGCGGCCGTGGATGGAGCCGCGGGGCGCATCCCGGTGACGGCGAAGCTGCGCTCGGGCCTGCGCGCCGGCGAGGACAGCGGCTTCGAGCTCGCGCATCGCCTCGTGGCGGAGTCGGGGGTGGCAGCGATCGCGTTCCATCCCCGCGCCGCCGCCGTGCACCACAAGGGCGCTCCCGACTATGAGCTCACGGCGCGCCTGGTGCGCTCGCTTCCCGCTCCCGTGATCCTGACCGGCGGCCTCGGCGACCCGGAGCAGGTGCGCGAGGCGTTCGCACTGACGGGGGCCGACGCGGTGATGCTCGCCCGCGGTGCGCTCGGGAATCCGTGGATCTTCTCGCAGCTGCTGCACGGGCGCGAGGCGGGCCCGAGCGCCGACGAGGTCCTGGCCGAGCTCGACTGGACGATCGAGTGCGCCGTCGAGCACCTCGGTCTCGAGCGGGCTACGCGCTATTTGCGCAAGTTCTACCCCTGGTACGTGGCGCGCCTGGGGCTTGATTCGCGCGCCTCCAAAGAGCTGCTGCAGTCGCTTCAGAGCGCTCCGACGCTCGAGCGCGCGAGGGAGCTGCTCGCGCTGCCACACGCGTCCGCGCCCGCCCTGGCCTGAGCCGCCCGAGGCCCGGGCGCCCCGCTATACTGCTGCGCCGCCAAGCCTCCGGGCGCGCGGCATCTCCCGCTTGCAGGCGGGTTTTTCGCTGTCACGGGCCCGCACCACAAACGCGCGACAGAGGGTTCCATGCCGAAGGACGTCATCCTCACCCCAGAAGGCCTGAAAAAGCTCAAAGACGAGCTCGATGTGCTCTCCACGGAGAAGCGCAAAGAGGTCGCCGAGCGCATCAAGGAGGCCAGGGAGTTCGGGGACATCACCGAGAACTCGGAGTACGACGACGCCAAGAACGAGCAGGCGATGCTCGAGAGCCGCATCGCGCAGCTCCAGGAGAAGCTGCGGATGGCGACCGTGATCGACGCCAAGGAGCTCTCCACCGACGTCGTCCAGGTGGGATCCGTCGTCCACGTCAAAGACGAAAAGACAGGCAAGTCGGTCAAGTACACGATCGTTGGCTCGGCCGAGGCCAAGCCCGACGAGCACAAGCTCTCCAACGAGTCCCCCGTCGGCCGCGCGCTGCTCGGCCGCCGCAGAAACGAGACGGTCGCCGTCAAGGTTCCCCGCGGGCCGGCCCGCAAGCTGAAGATCACGAAGATCGACGTCGGCCTCGAGTAGGCTCGCCGTCACTGATGAGCGGAAGCGAGCAGCGTCCGGACTCCCCAGAGGCCGGGAGGCACGGGCTGCCCGAGCTGATCGCCGAGCGCCGGGCCAAGGCCGAGCGGCTGCGGGAGTCCGACTCCGGCGCCTTCCCCTACTCGTTCCCCGGCGCCGAGCCGATCGAGCGCATCCTCGAGGACTACGCGCATCTGGCGGCGGGCGATGAGACCGATGACGCCCACCGCGTGGCCGGCAGGATCGCGGCCAGGCGCGGGGCCGGCAGGGCCGCGTTCCTCGACCTCGTCGACCGCAGCGGGAAGATCCAGCTGCATGCGCGCCTGGATGTGCTCGGCAAGGAGGCCTTCGAGCGGCTCACCTCGCTCGACCTCGGCGACCTGATCGGCGTCGAGGGAGCCGTGCTGCGCAGCCGCCACGGGGAGCTCTCGCTGCGCGTGGACTCGTTCGCGGTCCTGTCCAAGGCGCTGCGACCGCCACCGGACAAGCACCACGGGCTGAGCGACGTCGAGACCCGGCACCGGCGCCGCGAGCTCGACCTGATCGCCAACCGGGAGACCCGCGGTCTGTTCGTCGACCGCGCGCGGATCATCGCCGCCGTGCGCGCGTATCTGGACGAGAACGGCTTCATCGAGGCCGAGACCCCCGTGCTGCAGCCGCTCTACGGCGGGGCGCTCGCCCGGCCCTTCGTCACGCATCACAACGAGCTCGATCGCGACCTCTACCTGCGGATCGCGACCGAGCTCTACCTCAAGCGGCTGATCGTCGGCGGGCTCGAGCGGGTCTACGAGCTCGGCAAGGACTTCCGCAACGAGGGGGTCTCGACCAAGCACAACCCCGAGTTCACGATGGTCGAGTGGTATGAGGCCTATGCCGATTACAACGACGAGGCCACGAGGCTCGAAGAGCTCGTCCGGCGCGCCGCGCGCGCGGTCGGCTACGCCGGCGAGCTCGACTTCGAGAGCCCCTGGCGGCGCGTGAGCTTCGCCGCGGCGATCGCCGAGCAGACCGGGATCGACGTGCTGGCGCATCGCGACGCAGGGGAGCTGCGCGCGGCGCTCGCCGCGCGGGGCCTCGAGCAGCAGATCCGGGGCGACACCTGGTTCCTGCTCGCCGACGAGCTGCTCTCAAAGACGGTCGAGCCCAAGCTCGTCCAGCCGACGTTCGTGACCGACTACCCGGTCGAGCTCTCGCCGCTCGCGCGCGAGCACCGCTCCGAGCCCGGCCTCGTGGAGCGCTGGGAGGCGTTCGCAGGCGGGATGGAGATCGCCAACGCCTTCAGCGAGCTGATCGACCCCGACGTCCAGAGGGCCCGGCTGCAGGAGCAGGGCCGTCTCGAGCTCGCCGGCGTGCCCGAGACGATGCCCCTGGACGAGGCGTTCATCGAGGCGCTCGAGCAGGGGATGCCGCCGACGGGGGGCGTCGGCCTCGGGATCGATCGCCTGGTGATGCTGCTGACCGGAAGCCAGTCGATTCGCGAGGTCGTCCTCTTCCCGGCGATGCGCGACTGACGCCAGGCGCTCCCGGACCGCGCCCGGTTCCCACGTTTTGCCTGCACCTTGCGGCGATCCGAGCTACGTCGATCAAGCCGCGTGCCGAGCCTGCCGATGACCCTCTCAGGGCTGTCGAGGTGGTTGGTAGACTGCCTCTAACGCGGTTTCCCGACCATCTCTTTGCTCAGGGCCGTACTCGCAGGAAGGAATCACATCATGTTCGAGCGATTCACAGAACGGGCCCGGCAGGTGGTCGTTCTCGCGCAGGAGGAGGCGCGAACGCTCAAGCACAACTACATAGGCACCGAGCACATCCTCCTCGGCCTGCTCCGCGAGGAGGAGGGCCTGGCTGCCCGCGTGCTCGAGAGCCTCGACATCACCGTCGAGCGCGTTCGCGCCCAGGTCGTGCGGATCGTCGGCTCCGGCGAGGAGGTCACCTCCGGTCAGATCCCCTTCACGCCGCGCGCCAAGAAGGTGCTCGAGCTCGCGCTGCGCGAGGCGCTCAGCCTCGGCCACAACTACATCGGGACCGAGCACATCCTGCTCGGGCTGGTACGCGAGAACGAGGGCGTCGCCGCGCGGATCCTGCTCGACTTCGACGCGGACTCCGAGAAGATCCGCAACGAGGTCATCCGCATGCTCTCCGGCCCCGGCGGCCGGCGCCAGGGCCAGTCGGGCGGCGGCTCGGGATCCGGTGCAAGCGCCGCCCCCGGAGAGGGTAAGAAGTCCTCCAAGCTGCTGGACCAGTTCGGACGCAACCTCACCAAGCTCGCCGCCGACGGCAAGCTCGACCCCTGCGTGGGTCGCGAGACCGAGATCGAGCGGATCATGCAGATCCTCTCGCGACGCACGAAGAACAACCCGGTGCTCGTGGGCGAGCCGGGCGTCGGCAAGACCGCCGTCGTCGAGGGGCTGGCCCAGCGCATCACGAGCTCCGACGTGCCCGAGCTGCTCAAGAACAAGCAGATCTACACGCTCGACCTGGCGGCGCTGGTCGCCGGCTCGAAGTACCGCGGCGAGTTCGAGGAGCGCCTGAAGAAGGTGATGAAGGAGATCACCCAGCGCGGCGACATCATCCTGTTCATCGACGAGCTCCACAACCTGGTGGGAGCCGGTGCGGCCGAGGGCGCGATCGACGCGGCCTCGATCCTCAAGCCGGCGCTCGCCCGTGGCGAACTTCAGACGATCGGCGCGACGACGCTCGACGAGTACCGCAAGTACCTCGAGCGCGACTCGGCGCTCGAGCGACGCTTCCAGCAGATCCGGGTCGAGGAGCCGACGATCGACCAGACCGTGGAAATCCTCAGGGGCCTGCGCGACCGCTACGAGCAGCACCACAAGGTCCAGATCACCGACGAGGCCCTGCGCGCCGCCGGCGAACTGGCCAGCCGCTACATCTCCGACCGCTTCCTCCCCGACAAGGCGATCGACCTGATCGATGAGGCCGCCTCGCGGATGCGGATCAAGTCGATGACCTCACCGCCGGCCAACCGCGAGCTCGAGTCCGAAGTCGAGACCACGCGCCGTGAGAAGGAGGCCGCGATCGAGGCGCAGGAGTTCGAGAAGGCCGCCGCTCTGCGCGACAAGGAGCGCAAGCTGACGAACAAGAAACGTGAGCTCGAGCAGGAGTGGGAATCGGGCGAGTCCGGCGACCGTCCGTCGATCGGCGAGGAGGAGATCGCCGACATCGTCTCGATGTGGACCGGCATCCCGGTCTTCAAGCTGACCGAGGCCGAGACCCAGAAGCTGATGCGGATGGAGGACGAACTGCACAAGCGCGTGATCGGCCAG
This sequence comes from Solirubrobacteraceae bacterium, assembly GCA_035948815.1. GTDB lineage: Bacteria > Actinomycetota > Thermoleophilia > Solirubrobacterales > Solirubrobacteraceae > Palsa-744. The sequence continues at coordinate 12,391 of DASZIU010000112.1, forward strand.
CACCCGGCGATCGAGGTGATCTCGAAGGCGATCAGGCGCTCGCGCGCCGGCCTGAAGGACCCCAAGCGCCCGACCGGCTCGTTCATCTTCCTGGGCCCCTCGGGCGTCGGCAAGACCGAGCTTGCACGGACCCTGGCGGAGTTCCTGTTCGGGGACGACGACGCGCTGATCAGGATCGACATGTCCGAGTACATGGAGAAGCACGCGGTCTCGCGGCTCGTCGGCTCGCCTCCGGGCTACATCGGCTACGACGAGGGCGGCCAGCTGACCGAGGCCGTGCGCCGCAAGCCCTACAGCGTGCTGCTGCTCGACGAGATCGAGAAGGCGCACCCCGACGTGTTCAACATCCTGCTGCAGATCCTCGAGGACGGCCGCCTGACCGACGCCCAGGGGCGCACGGTCGACTTCCGCCACGCGATCGTGATCATGACCTCGAACATCGGCGCCGCTGAGATCGCGCGCAACACGCCGCTCGGCTTCGCGGTCTCCGACGACGAGACGGGCATCACCTACGAGGACATGAAGAACCGGATCATGGGCGAGCTGAAGAAGGTCTTCCGGCCGGAGTTCCTCAACAGGATCGACGACGTGATCGTCTTCCACAAGCTGCAGAAGGAGGAGATCAAGCAGATCGTCGAGCTGCTGCTGCTCCGGATCCGCGAGTCGATGGCCGAGCGCGAGCTACAGCTCGAGCTGACCGAGCCCGCCAAGGACATGCTGGTCGAGAAGGGCTGGGACCCGGCGATGGGCGCCAGGCCGCTGCGGCGGGCGATCCAGCGCTACATCGAGGACCCGCTGGCCGACTTCGTGCTGCGCGAGCAGCTGACCCCCGGGGCGACCGTGGTGGTCGATCCTGCGCCCGGCGACGAAGAGGGCGAGGTTCGCCTCACGATCGTCAAGCCGAAGAAGCAGAAGACACCGGTCGGCGTTGGGGCGGAAGGCGGCGACGGCGCGGAGGAGCTCACCGAGGGCGAGAGCTCGCCCGAGGCCGAGCCCGCCTCCGAGTAGCCGTCTGAGCGATCCTCTAGAGCGTGCGGTCATCGGCCCGATGGGCCGGGAGGACTGGTCGGCGGTCGCCGAGATCTATCGCGCCGGGATCCGCACGGGCGAGGCGACCTTCGAGGCCCAGGAGCCGTCCTGGGAGGAGTGGTCGCGGCGGCGGGAGGGCTTTCCCGCGCTCGTCGCGCGGGCCGCTGACGGCGAGGTGCTCGGCTGGGCCGCGCTGACGCCCGTCTCCTCCCGGCCCGTCTATCGCGGGGTCGGGGCGGTGAGCGTGTATGTGGCCCCTGGCCACCAGCGCCGCGGCATCGGCCGGGCGCTGCTCGAGGCGCTCGCGGAAGCCTCGGAGCTCGCGGGGATCTGGACCATGGAGGCCGGGATCTTCCCGGTGAACGTCGCCAGCATCACGCTCCACGAGCGCTGCGGCTTCAGGCTCGTGGGGCGGCGCGAACGCATCGGCCAGATGCCTGGCGGGCCGTGGCGCGACGTCCTGCTGTATGAGCGGCGCAGCGCCCAGGCCGGCGGGGTCTAGCCGTCCCCGCGGCCGCGTAGGGTTGGCGGATGCCCCGGACGAACGTGCACGTGTGCAGCGAGTGCGCCTTGCAGTCGGCGCAGTGGCTCGGTCAGTGTCCCGGCTGTGGAGGGTGGAACACGCTCGTGGAGGAGCGCCTCCAGCCCGGCTCCGGCGGGTCCCGGAGAGGCGCGAGCGCGGCCCGCGCGCGGCCTGGTGCCGGGCGCCAGGCGCGCGCCGGCGGGACCCACGGCCTCGCCCCACGACCGCTGCGCGAGGTCGTGGCGTCGTCGAGCACGCGGATGTCCACGGGGATCGGCGAGCTGGATCGCGTGCTCGGCGGCGGCCTCGTGCCGGGGTCGCTTGTGCTGCTGGGCGGCTCGCCGGGGATCGGCAAGTCGACGATCACGAACATGGTGCTCGGCAATCTCCAGCAGGCCGGCCACCGCACCCTCTATGTCAGTGGCGAGGAGTCCGCCGAGCAGGTGCGCCTGCGGGCCGAGCGGCTCGGATCGGGCCCCAACCATCCAGCCCTCGCGGTTCCCGTGCTCGCCGAGACGGACCTCGAGACGGTGCTCGAGGTGATCGCTGCCGAGTCTCCGCAGGCGTGCGTGATCGACTCGGTCCAGACGCTGCATGCCGCCGAGCTGTCGGGGGCGCCGGGGTCGGTCGGGCAGGTGCGGGAGGTCGCCGCGCGGATCATGCAGCTGGGCAAGGCGCGGGGCATCGCCGTGATCATGGTGGGCCACGTCACGAAGGACGGAGCGCTCGCCGGGCCGCGCGTCCTCGAACACCTCGTGGACTGCGTGCTGCAGTTCGAGGGCGAGCGCGAGCGCGCGTATCGCGAGCTGCGGGCGCTGAAGAACCGCTTCGGCTCCACCAACGAGGCGGGCCTGTTCGAGATGCGCCAGGGCGGTCTGGTCGAGGTCCTGGACGCCTCCGCCCGGTTCGTGGCTGGGGCCACGCGGGCGCCGGGGAGCGTCGTGCTCGCTGCGATGGAGGGCTCGCGTCCCCTGCTAGTCGAGGTCCAGGCGCTGGTCGCGCCGTCGGAGCTCGAGCAGCCGCGCAGGGTCGTCTCCGGCTTTGACCGCAACCGGCTCGCGCTCGTGCTCGCGATCCTCTCGCGTCATGGGCGGGTCGCGACCGGTGGCGCCGACGTGTTCGTCAATGTCGTCGGAGGCGTTCGCGTCGAGGAGCCGGGCTGCGACCTCGCGGTCGCGCTCGCGGTTGCCAGCGCCAGCCGGGGGGTGGCGCTGGTGGGGACGCCACGGGCCTGCTTCGGCGAGCTGGGCCTGACCGGCGAGCTGCGCTGGGTGGGGCACCCAGAGCGCCGTCTCAAGGAGGCGGCCAAGCACGGCTGCGAGCGCGTGATCGCTCCGGCGGGAGCCGGCGCCGAAGCCTGCGAGGTGGCGACCCTGCTCGAGGCGCTGAGCGAGGCGCTGCCCGCCCGCGAGCCGCTCGCGGCGCGCGCCGCATGAGCGTGGAGCGCCCGCCCGCCCGCCCGCCACGGCCGCGTAGGTGCCGCTAAAGGAAGGCTAAATGCCCTAGAATGTAGGACCGTGGCCCCGCGATCCGGCGAAGATTTTGACAACGAAGTAAGGCCGGAGCCGGGACTCATGAAGGCGCTGGAGATGATCGCGCCCGGGACCGCGCTGCGGGAGGGAATCGAGAGCATCCTGCACGCCAAGACGGGCGGTCTGATCGTCATCGGCGAGCCCGAAGATCTCAGCTTTCTGAACTCCGGTGGGATCAAGCTCGAGATCGACTACACGCCGGCGTTCCTCTACCAGGTCGCGAAGATGGACGGCGCGATCATCCTCAACGCGAACGCCACCAAGATCACGATGGCGAACGTCCAGCTGATGCCGGACCCGACGATCCTCTCGCACGAGACGGGCACGAGGCACAGGACGGCCGAGCGCGTCTCCAAGCAGACCGACGCGCTCGTGATCGCGATCTCCCAGCGGCGCGAGGTCGTCTCGGTTTACGTCGACGGCACGAAGTACATCCTCGAGGACATCCCGATCGTGCTCGCGAAGGCCAACCAGGCACTCGCCACGCTCGACAAGTTCCGCACGCGCCTGGACCAGGTCTCCACGCGGCTGACGGCACTGGAGTTCGAGGGGGGCGTGACCCTCCACGACGTGCTGACGATGCTCCAGCGCTCCGAGCTCGTGACCCGGATGGCCGTGGAGATCGAGCGCTACATCGTCGAGCTCGGGACCGAGGGGCGCCTGATCGAGCTGCAACTCGAGGAGACGATGGTCGGCGCGGCGGCCGAGAAGGCCGCGCTCATGCGCGACTACCTCTCGAGCTACACCGACGAAACCTACGCCGCCGCGCTCGAGGAGATCGGGCGGGTCGCGCACCAGGACCTGCTCGACTTCGGCCGGCTGGCCGAGCTGCTCGGGTACGACCGCAAGCTCAACACGCTCGACTACCCCGTCTCGCCCCGCGGCTTCCGCGTGCTCGGGAGGATCCCGAGGCTGCCGAAGCTCGTCGTCTCGCAGATCGTCGGCGAGTTCGGCGGGCTGGACGAGCTGCTCGCGGCGACCGACGCGGAGCTCGAGGGTATCGACGGAGTAGGCGAGATCAGGGCGAAGGACATCCGCGAGGGCCTGCGGCGCCTGCAGGAGCTCAACCTGGTCGATCGCTACCTACAGACTTGAGTCAAAGGCCGCCCCAGCGTCGGCCGCTACGAAGGAGGACATCATTCCGCAACAAGTAACCGAAGAGGGAACAATCATCGAGGAGCTCGAGGTGGTCGAGGTCGAGCACATCGAGTTCGAGCTCGGCGACCATGTCGTCTACCCCCACCACGGTGCCGGCAAGGTCATGAAGAAGGAGGAGATGGAGATGCTCGGCGAGCGCCGCGAGTACCTCACGATCAAGATCCTCCACAACGACATGACCGTCCGGGTGCCGACCGAAAACGCGGCCCTCGCGGGCCTGCGCAGGGTGATCGACGAGGAAACCGTGAAGAAGGTTCTCGACGTCCTCCGCGACGAAGTCTCGGAGATGCCGAAGAACTGGAACCGCCGCTTCAAGCACAACCGAGACAAGATCAAGACCGGCGACATCTACGAGCTCGCGGAGGTCGTCCGCAACCTCTCGCTGCGCGAGAGCGAGAAGGGCCTCTCGACGGGTGAGAAGCAGATGTTCACCCGCACGAAGAAGATCCTCGCCTCCGAGCTGATGTACGCGCTCGACAAGGACGAGGAGGAGGCCGAGAACTACCTCGACGAGCTCCTCGCCGACTCGGCCACCAGCCAGATGGCCGTCGCCGGCGCCAAGTAGCGAGGCTTTCGCGCACGCGGGGACCTCCGGGGTGCAACCGCGTGCGCGAAAGCCCCTCATCGGATGACGGTCGCGCTGATCGTCGCCGCCGGGCGCGGCGAGCGCCTTGGCGCAGATCGGCCGAAGGCGATGGTCGAGGTCGGCGGGCGGCGGCTGCTGAGCTGGAGCCTCGACGCTCTCCACGCCGTGCCGGGAATCGAGCGGATCATCGTCGCGCTGCCGCCGGAGGATGAGAGCGGCAGGCATGACTGGTCCCTCGCAGCGCCCTCCCCGCCGGAGGTCACCGCCGTCGCCGGCGGAGCGAGCCGCTCGGAGTCGGTGGCGCTGGCGCTGGCCGCGGCCGGAGCGGGGGATCCCGTGCTCGTCCATGACGCCGCGCGTCCGCTCGTGACCAGCGAGCTGGCCGCGGCCGTGATCGCGGCGCTCGAGCGCGACGCGAGCGCCGATGCGGCGATCGCAGCCGTCCCGGTCACCGACACGGTCAAGCGCGTGGACGGCGGGGGAGGCGTGCGCGAGACCCTCGACCGCGGCGAGCTGTGGGCGGTGCAGACGCCCCAGGTCTTCCGCCGCGACGCGCTCGAGCGTGCGCTCGCGGTCGACCCGGAGGTTCTCGCCACGGCGACCGACGACGCGTCGCTGATCGAGCGCGCAGGCGGCAGGGTGATCGTCGTGCCGGCGAGCGCGGAGAATCTCAAGGTCACGTCCCCGCTCGACCTGGAGATCGCGTCGATCCTGCTGCGCAGGCGCCAGCGGCAGAGCGGCTGATTCCTGCTTGAATCGGCACCCGCCGATGCTGACCGACTATCACGTCCACCTGCGCACCGACGCTCTCGACGCGAGCGCCGCCGAGCACCTGCAGACGGCGAACGTGCAGCGCTACCGCGAGGTCGCCGACGATCGCGGGATCGCGGAGCTGGGCGTCTCAGAACACGTCTATCGCTTCCGCCAGGCGCTCGATGTATGGCGGCACCCCTTCTGGGTGCAGTACGCCACGGACGACCTCGACGAGTACTGCGGGTTCGTGCGCGAGGAGACGAACCTGCGGCTCGGGATCGAGGCCGACTTCGTGCCGGGCGGCGAGGACCGCATGGCCAACCTACTCGAGGCCCGGGACTTCGACTACACGATCGGCTCCGTCCACTTCCTGCGCGAGGGTGCCGTGGACATGGACGACTACAGCGTCTGGCAGCGCGGCCGCAGCCCCGAGGACGTCTGGCGGCGCTACTTCCAGACGATCGGCGAGACCGCGCGCAGCGGGCTGTTCGACGTTCTCGCCCATCCCGACCTCGTCAAGTACTGGGGCGAGGCAGCGCGCAGGCCCGAGGGTGACCTGCGCCGCTACTACCAGCTCGCGATCGACGGCATCGCCGAGTCGGGCATCGCCGTCGAGCTCTCGACAGCCGGACTGCGCAAGCCCGCGGGCGAGCTCTACCCGGCGACCGACTTCCTGCGCATGGCCGTCGAGGCGGGCGCCCCCGTCGCGCTCTCGAGCGACGCCCACAGGCCCGAGGACGTCGGCGCCGACTACGACCGGGCGCTGGCCGTGCTCGAGGAGCTCGGCGTGAACGAGATCTGCGTGTTTGAGCGCCGCACGTGCAGGGCGCAGGAGATCGGGGCCGGCGCGCGATGAGCCTCAGCGGCATCGGCTTTGACTCGCACAGGCTGATCCAGGGCCGCAGGCTCGTCATCGGCGGCATCGAGATACCCTCGGAGCTCGGTCTCGACGGCCACTCCGACGCCGACGTCCTCGCTCACGCGGTGATCGACGCGCTGCTCGGCGCCGCGGGGCTCGGCGACATCGGCGAGCATTTCCCTGACACGGACGAGCGCTGGCGCGACGCCGACTCGATCGGCCTGCTGCGCGTCGCCGTCGGGATGGTCGGCGCCGAGGGCCTTACGGTCGTCAACGTCGACTGCACCGTGATCATGGAGGCGCCGAAGCTCGCTCCTCATCGCCAGGCGATACGCGACAGCCTCGCGGCGGCGCTCGGGCTGCCGGGCGCCCGCGTGAACGTCAAGGCGAGCACGGGAGAGCGCATCGGCTTCGTCGGCCGCGGCGAGGGCGTGGCCGCGCTCGCCGTCGCGAGCCTGCGGACCGGCGACTGAGCATGCACGAGATGGTCGTGCACGATTCGCGCAGCGGCGAGCAGCGGGAGCTCGAGCCGCGGGACGCCGGCCGGGTGGGCATCTACGCGTGCGGGCCGACCGTCTACAGCCGGATCCACGTCGGCAACGCGCGCCCGTTCGTGATCTTCACCCTGGTCAAGCGCTTCCTCGAACACGAGGGCTACGACGTCACGCTGGTCATCAACGTCACCGACGTGAACGACAAGATCTATGACGCGGCCGCCGCCGCGGGGCTGCCCAGCGCCGAGCTGGCGCTCGAGATGACCGCCGCCTACCGCGCCGACACCGACGCCCTCGGGCTCGGCCGTCCCGACCACGAGCCGCTCGCCTCAGAGACGATGGGCCCGATCGTCGACTACATCGACGCGCTGGTCGCATCGGGCCACGCCTACGCCGCCGGCGGCGACGTGTACTTCCGCGTGCGCTCCGACCCCTCCTACGGAAGCCTGTCGCATCGTCGGCTCGAGGACATGGACCAGGGAGAGGATGAATCGGGCCCCCATCCGCCCTCGGAGCGCAAGGAGGATCCGCTGGACTTCGCCCTCTGGAAGGCGCACAAGGATGGCGAGGACACGGTCTGGGAGTCACCGTGGGGCCCTGGCCGCCCGGGATGGCACATCGAGTGCTCGGCGATGGCCGAGCAGCTTCTCGGCGTCGGCTTCGACATCCACGGCGGCGGGTCGGACCTGCTGTTCCCCCATCACGAGAACGAGGCAGCGCAGACGCGCTCAGCGCGCGGCAGCGAGCTCGCGCGGCTGTGGATGCACAACGGCATGATCCAGCTCACGGGCGAGAAGATGGCGAAGTCCGCCGGCAACATCGCGCCGCTGGCAGAGGTGATCGAGCGCTACGGGCCCCAGGCCGTGGTGATGTACCTGATCTCGGGCCATTACCGCCAACCGCTGGCGTTCTCCGACGCGGCGCTCGAGCAGGCCCAGGCCAACGTCAACCGGATCCGCGAGGCCGCCCGCCGCCTGACGCGGGGTGACTCACCGGCCGATCTCGAGCCCCTGCGCGAGAAGTTCTTCCAGGCGCTGGCCCGGGACTTCAACACGCCCGAGGCGCTCGCCGTCGTGAACGAGTGGATCCGCGAGGCGTCGAGCCGCGCCGCCGGCACGGTCGGCGACTCGCACCTGCGGGAGATGCTCTGGACATTGGGCCTCGAGTCGCTCCTCGAAGCCACGGCCGAGGCTCCGGCCGATGTTCGCGCCCTGGCCGAGCAGCGCGAGCGGGCGCGCGCCGGGCGCGACTTCGCCGCGGCCGACCGCCTCCGCGGGGAGATCTCGGCGCTCGGCTGGGAGGTGCGCGACGGCCCGGAGGGCTTCGAGCTGCTGCCGCTGTGATCGTCTATGGCCGCAACCCCGTCAGGGAGGCGCTGCGCGGACGCCGGGCCGCGGGCGTGCGGGACGTCTGGGCCACGCAGCGCGCCGCGCGCGAGCCGTTCCTGGAGGGGGTCCAGGTTCGCGTGGCCTCCGCGGAGGAGATCGAGCGGCGCAGCGGCTCCGCTGCGCACCAGGGCGTCTGCGCCGAGGCCGGCCCCTACCCCTACGTCAGCGCCGACGAGCTGCTCGCCGGCGAGGCGCCCCTGGTCGTCGCGCTCGATCAGGTGCAGGACCCGCAGAACCTGGGCTCGATCTGTCGCACCGCGGAGTGCGTCGGAGCGGCCGGCGTCGTGATCCCCGAGCGGCGCGCCGCCGAGGTCACGGCCGCGGTATGCAAGGCCTCGGCGGGCGCGGTCGAGCACGTTGCGATCGCGCAGGTGCGCAACATGGCGGACTTCCTCGCGGACGCGCGCGGCGCCGGGTGCTGGTGCTATGGCGCAACAGCCGCGGACGCCTCCCCGCGCCCGCCGGTCCCCTACGACGCGCCCGACTACGGCGGCTCGGGCGTGGTCCTCGTGCTCGGAAGCGAGGGCAGCGGCCTGCGGCCCCGCGTCGCGGCGGCCTGCGACGAGCTCGTCGCCCTGCCGATGCTCGGGGCGGTCGCGTCGCTCGGTGTGAGCTCGGCCGCCGCGGCGCTCCTGTACGAGATCTTGCAGCAGCGCGGTGGCGGGGCTTGACAAGGCTTCATAACTGTGTCAGGCTCGCGCCAGCATAACGCTGAACCTAAGGTTGAAGAAGCCTTGGGAACTACATAGCTTTGGCGCCGGGGGAGGAGTGCGCCACTGAGCAAGTTCGGGGCTGCCTGCGAAACAGCGGGCCCGAGAAAGGATCTGCTCGTGGCACGAATCTCCCACTCACCTAACTCTGAACCTAAGGTCGAGGATGGGTTCCTCATCGCCCTTGCCAAGCAGGGGGACCGCAACGCGTATGACCGTCTCGTCAGGCGCTACCACGGCTTCGTGCGCCTCAAGGCCTCCTCCTACTTCCTCGCGGGCGGCGACTCCGAAGACCTCATCCAGGAGGGGCTCGTGGGGCTCTACAAGGCGATCCGGGACTTCCGGACCGACCGCGAGTCGAGCTTCCGGAACTTCGCCGAGCTGTGCATCACGCGCCAGATCATCACGGCGGTGAAGACGGCGACCCGCAACAAGCACACGCCGCTGAACCAGTACGTCTCGTTCTCCTCATCGCCCGCGGGCGCCGGCGAGGACGTGCCGACGCTCGACCAGATGCTTCCCGGACCGACGGTCCACGATCCCGTCAACCAGGTGATCTCCTCGGAGGAGCTCAGGTCGCTCGTC
>DASZIU010000113.1:0-6726 GCA_035948815.1 Solirubrobacteraceae bacterium
GAGACGCGCGCCAGCATGCGAGAGATCCTCAAGGAGATCCAGTCGGGGGACTTCGCCCGCGAGTGGATCGCCGAGAACCGGGCCGGCCAGGAGAACTTCCTGCGGATGCGCGCCGAGCAGGCCGACACGCAGATCGAGCACGTCGGTGCTGAGCTGCGCTCGCACATGGACTGGATCAAGCCCTCGTTCTAGGCGCCGCCGCGGTGCTCGCCTACCTCTTCTGGCACCGCCCCCTCGAGAGCGCAGACGTCGAGGCCTACGAGGGCTCGCAGGTCAACTTCCATCGCTCGCTGCGGCGCTCGCCGCCGGTCGGCATGCGCGGCTCGGCCGCCTTCCGCCTGCCTAGGCTGCCGTTCCTCGCCTCCGGCGACGGCACAGGCGGTGAGGCCCATCCGGGCTACGAGGACTGGTATCTGGTCGAGGACTTCGCGGCGCTCGGCGTCCTGAACGAGGCGGCCGTGGGAGTCGGCCACCGGACGGCCCACGACGGCGCTGCGCGATCCCTCGGGGCGGGGGCCGGAGGCCTCTACGGGCTGGTCGAGGGCGATCAGCGCGGCGGCCTCGAGTCGATCTGCCAGGCGGCTCCCGCCGTCTGGGTGGAGCGCCCCGCGGGCTCGAGGGGCAGCGTCGTCGCGGAGCTGCTCGGCGATGGCATGGAGCCCGGCCGTGCGAGCCTGTGGCGTCGTCAGCTCGTGCTTGGGCCTGCCCCTGAGCTGTGCCTGCTCTCGAGCGAGCTTCCGACCGGCGTGGCCCCTACGCGGCTGCCCGAGGGTTGGAAGACGATCGTGGTCGAGCGGGAGCTCCTCTGGGGCGGTTGAGCTCGACTCGTTCGGTACACTCGCCTCCTCGTCGCGACTGGCGTTCGGGTGGAGTCCACCACCGGGAAGCGACGAGCGAGCACCGCCGCGCGCCTGGGCACCCTCAGATCATCGATATTCCCTCGAGGTCCGACCGAGCGAGGAGCCCAACATGACGCCGAGCCCCCTGACAGACGAGCAGCAGCTGGTGATCCCCGAGGAGCTGAGGCCGCGCGACGGCCGCTTCGGCTCGGGCCCATCGAAGGTTCGCCCCGAGGCGCTCGCGTGGCTCTCCGGAGAGGGCGGCGCCGTGATGGGCACCTCCCACAGGCAGAAGCCCGTCAGGGCCCTGGTCGGCGAGATCCGCGCCGGGCTGCGCGAGCTGTTCGCGGCGCCCGATGGCTACGAGGTCGTGCTGGGCAACGGCGGCACGACCGCATTCTGGGACGCCGCCGCATTCGGCCTCGTGAGGCGCCGCGCGCTTCACCTTGCCTACGGCGAGTTCTCGCACAAGTTCGCCACGGTCACCTCTGGGGCGCCGTTCCTCGCCGATTCGATCGTGATCGCCGCCGAGCCGGGGGATGCTCCCGATCCGGGGGCGATCGACTCCGGCGCCGAGGGCGAGCCCGCGGACGTCGTGGCCTGGGCGCACAACGAGACGTCGACCGGCGTGATGGTCCCCGTCGAGCGGCCGGCCGCGGCCGGCGAGGCGCTGGTCGTGATCGACGCCACCTCGGGCGCTGCGGGCCTGCCCGTAGAGATCACGCAGGCGGACGCCTACTACTTCGCTCCGCAGAAGGGCTTCGGCTCCGACGGCGGGTTGTGGCTCGCGATCCTCAGCCCTGCGGCACAGGAGCGGATCGCGACGATCCACGGCGAGGGGCGCTGGATCCCGGAGTCCCTCTCGCTTCAGACCGCGCTCGAGAACTCGCTCAAAGACCAGACCTACAACACGCCGGCGCTCGCGACGCTCGTGCTGCTCGCGGACCAGATCCGCTGGATGCTCGAGAGCGGAGGCCTCGAGTGGTGCGTGGCGCGGACCCGCGCCTCCTCCGAGCACCTCTACGGATGGGCGCAGGCCAGCGAGCACACAAGCCCGTTCGTCGAGGACCCCGCGAAGCGCTCGCTCGTGGTCGGCACGATCGACTTCGACGATTCGGTCGACGCGGCAGCCCTCGCGGCGACCCTGCGCGCCAACGGCATCGTCGACGTCGAGCCCTACCGCAAGCTCGGCCGCAACCAGCTTCGCGTGGGGATGTTCCCGGCCGTGGATACCGCCGACGTGCAGGCGCTGACGAGCTGCATCGACTGGGTGCTCGAGAGGCGCGCCTGATGAGCGCCCCCGTCGAGGCGAAGAGCGCGGGCCAGCGGCCGCGGGTGCTCGTCAAGGAGAAGATCGGAGACTCCGGCGTCAACCTCCTGCGTGAGCACTTCGACGTCGACCTCGGGGTCGACTGGCCCGAAGACGAGCTGGCGGAGCGGATCGGCGACTACGACGGCATCGTGATCCGCTCGGCGACGAAGATGACCGACGAGCTGCTCGCGCGAGCCGCTCGGCTGCGGGTCATCGGGCGCGCAGGCGTCGGCGTCGACAACGTCGACGTCGAGGCGGCGACCCGGCGCGGGATAGTCGTGGCGAACGCCCCGGAGTCGAACGTCGTGACCGCGGCCGAGCACACGATGGCGCTGCTTCTGGCGCTCGCGCGCAACGTTCCGCAGGCGAACAACTCGCTCGCCGAGGGAAGGTGGGAGCGAGCGAAGTTCTCGGGCGTCGAGCTCTACGAGAAGACGCTCGGGATCGTCGGCTTCGGGCGCATCGGGCAGCTCGTCGCGCACCGGGCGCGTAGCTTCGGGATGCGCGTGATCGCATTTGACCCGCTCGTCAGCGCCGAGCGCTACCGCGAGCTCGGGGTCGAGAAGGCGGCGAGTCCTGATGCCCTCTACGCCCAGGCCGACTTCGTGACCGTCCACCTCCCGAAGACGCCCGAGACCGAAGGCTTCCTCGATGCAGACGCGTTCGCGAAGATGCGTGACGGCGTGCGGGTGCTGAACGTCGCCCGCGGCGGGCTCGTGGACGAAGTGGCGTTGAAGGAGGCGCTCGACTCGGGCAAGGTCGCGGGCGCCGCCCTGGACGTGTTCCCGAGCGAGCCGATGACCGAGAACCCGCTGTTCGGCTACCCGAACGTCGTCGTCACCCCCCACCTCGGTGCCTCCACCGCCGAGGCGACCGATCGGGCCGGCTACCAGAGCGCGGAGCAGGTCGTCGCCGCGCTCACGGGCGGCGTCGTCGCCACGGCGGTGAACATCCCCGCGATCGCCGCGGAGGACATGGAGATGCTGGCCCCGTTCCTCCCACTCGCCACGCAGCTCGGCCGGCTCGCGATGGGGCTCGCCGAGGGCAGCTCGGTCGAGCGAATCGAGGCTGCCTTTCTCGGGCGGATCGCGGACTTCGACACGCGTCTGCTCGGTCTCGCGGTGATCGTCGGAGCGCTCCAGGGCCGCACGGAGGAGCCCGTCAACCTCGTCAACGCGCCGACCATGGCCCAGCAGCGGGGAATCGTCTTCGAGGAGCGCTCGATCTCCGAGGCTCAGGACTTCCACGAGCTGATCCGCGTGACCGTCGTCGCGGGGAACGAGCGCGTCGCGGTCGCCGGCACGGGAATCGGACCGAGCCGTGTGCCACACCTGGTCGAGGTCCAGAACAGGCGCCTGACGATCGAGCTCGAGCCCCACGTCGTCGTCTTCCGCTACGAGGACCTGCCGGGGATGGTGGGCCGCGTCGGAACCGTGTTCGGCGCCCACGGCATCAATATCGCCTCGGCCGCCGTCGGCCACACGCCCGACGGTGGGCAGCTGCGCGGCGCGGACGCCCTCGCCGCCGCCGGCGACGAGCAGGCCGAGGACGGCCAGCGGCTAGCGGCGATGGTCGTGACGACCGACGCGCCGGTGCCCAACGCGGTCGTGCAGGAGATCGTCGCCTCGGACGGATTCCACAACGGCTGGTCGATCGACTTGAGCGACGGCTCCTAGCTCAGCCTGGCTCCGGGCGCGGGGCGCTCGGCAACCCCGAAGAGGGAGGGCTCGGATAGGGTGGGCGGCTGTCATGCGTGCCGTCGTCATCACCAGACATGGCGGTCCGAAGGTGCTCGAGGTGCAGGAGCGCTCGGACCCGATCCTGCGGCCCGGCGAGGTGCGGATCGACGTCGCGGCCGCCGGCGTGAACTTCGCCGACGTGATGGCGCGCATGGGCCTGTACCCGGACGCGCCGAAGCCGCCGTGCGTGATCGGCTACGAGGTCGCCGGGACGGTGCTCGAGCTAGGCGAGGGCGTGCGCGGCCTGACGCCGGGCCAGCGCGTCGTCGCCGGAACGAAGTTCGGCGGCTACGCCTCACAGGTGGCCGTTCCGGCGGGCGATGTCGTGCCGCTCCCGGACGCCCTCTCGTTCGAGCAGGGCGCCGCGATCCCGGTGAACTATGCGACGGCATGGGCGGGGCTGATCGGCTACGGCGCCCTGCAGCCCGGCGAACGCGTGCTGATCCACTCGGCGGGAGGCGGAGTCGGCATCGCCGCTATGCAGATCGCCAAGCGGGGCGGCGCCGAGATCTACGGGACGGCATCCCCCGGCAAGCACGAGCGAATCCGTGAGCTCGGCTGCGACAGGCCGCTCGACTACACGAAGGCTGGCTGGGACCGCGACCTGCCGGGCTTTGACGTGATCCTCGACGCGATCGCCGGCCGCAGCTTCCGCCGCAGCTACTCGCTGCTGCGCCCCGGCGGTCGCCTCGTCGCCTTCGGCGCCTCCGCGCTCGTGACGGGGCAGCGGCGCAACCTGCTCGGCGCCGTGCGCACGGTTGTGCGGATGCCGCGCTTCAACCTGATCAAGCAGATGTCCGAATCCAAGGCCGTGATCGGGCTGAACATGCTCACCCTCTGGAAGGACCGCGGCACGCTGGAGCCCTGGATCGCACCGCTGAGGGAGATGCTCGACGACGGCACGATCCAGCCGATCGTCGCAGCCGACTTCAGCTTCGAGGAAGCGGGCGCCGCGCACACGATGATCGCCGAGCGGCGCAACGTCGGCAAGGTCGTCCTCGTCCCCTGAGTGTCGTGAGTCAGATGTTCGACTGCGTCTCGGCGCCTGATCGCGCCTGACGGCCGCCGACGCATCTTCACGAGGCGCCCGCGCGGTCTACCGGGGTTGGCGAAGGGTCACGGCGGTCTACACTAGTTGCACACGCAATCAAAGCGTACTGAGGCCGAGACCTCAGGTCCCGGCCCGCCCGCCGCACTGAGGAAAGGAGCAATTGTCATGCGCCTGCACTTCTTCTCCCGGCTGGCACTTCTACTGATCGCAGCGTTCGGGGTGGTCGCCACCCAGGTATTTGCGACGCACGCGTGGAGCGAAGAAACGCTCGAACTGATGTTCATCGTCGGGGGCGGTCTCATCGTCGCCCTGGCCCTCCTCGACGCGGTCGCCTACGGCGTCGCGCAACGCGCCCTCGACGGGCTGATCGTCCTTGTCGGCGCCTGGTCGGTCGTCGAGGCACTCGCCTTCGGCGGCAACGAACTGAAGTGGTGGTCGTTCGGCACGGCCTGCGCGCTGGCTGCGTTGAGCGTGATCGGGCTCGTCATCCACGAGATGACGACCGAGCGCGTCGTTCACGAACTGGCTGTGACGGGCGGCCTCGAGCCCGCCGAAAGCGCGCGCGGCTACGTGACCGCTCGATCCTGAGGTCCCCGCGGGTCGGGGCCGGCCGCTCACGCGCCGGCCCCGGTCCTCGTGGCGCGGTGGTACTCTCAGCGGGAATGTCGTTCCGGACCTCGCTTCTCGCCCTTCTCCTGCTCCCCCCTCGGGGGGAATAGCGCGTGGCGGCCGCGTAGCCGCATACCCAGCAGAGAGGAAGAGCAAGCGAGATAGAGAAGGAGCACGAACGACATGAGCACAGCCGCAGGTGAACAGAGCGACGCGGATCGCGTCCTGATCTTCGACACGACCCTGCGCGACGGCGAGCAGTCGCCGGGGATCTCCCTGAACAAGCAGGAAAAGCTCGAGATCGCCCACCAGCTCGCGCGGCTGGGGGTGGACGTGATCGAGGCCGGCTTTCCGATCGCCTCGCCCGGTGACTTCGAGTCGGTCCAGGCGATCGCACGCGAGGTGCACGGCCCCGTGATCTGCGCGCTGGCGCGCACCAGCAAGCAGGACGTCGAGGCGGCCTGGAACGCGGTGCGGGACTCCGAGCGTCCCCGGATCCACACGTTCATCTCGACGTCCGACATTCACATCGAGCATCAGCTGCGGAGCACGCGTGAGGACGTCAAGGGACAGGCGCGCGCGGCCGTCGCCCAGGCCAGGGACTACACCGACATGGTCGAGTTCTCACCGATGGACGCGACCCGCGCCGAGCTCGAGTACACCGCCGAGGTGGTCCAGATCGCGATCGACGAGGGCGCCACCACGATCAACGTCGCCGACACCGTGGGCTACACGATGCCGGACGAGTTCACGGCGTATCTGAAGGGTCTGTACGAGCTGGTGCCCGCCCTGCGCGACGTCGTCCTGTCGGTCCACTGCCACGACGACCTCGGCCTTGCGGTGGCGAACTCGTTCGCCGGTGTGCTGGCCGGAGCCAGGCAGGTGGAGTGCGCGATCAACGGCATCGGCGAGCGGGCCGGGAACGCCGCCCTGGAGGAGATCGTGATGCTGCTTCGGACCCGCCACCCGTCGATCGGCCTCGACACGGCGATCAACACGCAGGAGATCGCTCGCACGAGCCGGCTGGTCTCGAGGCTCACGGGCTACCCGGTGCAGCCGAACAAGGCGATCGTCGGGCGAAACGCCTTCGCGCACGAGTCGGGCATCCATCAGGATGGCGTGCTCAAGGAGCGCACCACCTACGAGATCATGGATGCCACGACGGTCGGGTTGCAG
>DASZIU010000114.1:0-6797 GCA_035948815.1 Solirubrobacteraceae bacterium
TCACGTAGCGGTTCAGCTGGCCCTCGGAGGAGAAGAGCTGGCTCTCGGTCGCCGGGTGGCTGGCTGCCAGCGCTCGCAGCACCTCGCCGACGTTCTCGCCCGAGGCTCCGACTTCCTTCTCCCCGCCCACTGACGCGCGCAGGACAGGGGGTATCTTGATCGTCGCCATGTTCTGGATCCCACCCGCCCGGCAGACTACCCGGCGGCGGCGCAGAACGCCTCGTAATCCGGGAAGACGCCGAGCTCCTCGTCGGTGATCTCCTCGGGATCACGCGAGCAGATCGGGCACTCGGGGTCGCGGTGGACCTTGACCTCGGTGAGCGTCGCGCCAAGCGCGTCGTAGAGCAGCAGCCTCCCGATCGCGGGGTCGCCGATGCCGACGATCAGCTTGACGACCTCGGTCGCCTGCAGGAGTCCCATTGTCCCGGGGAGCACGCCGAGGACGCCGTTGGCGCCGCACGACGGCGCGAGCTCGGCGGGCGGGGGCTCGCGGAAGAGGCAGCGGTAGCAGGGGCCCTCGTAGGGCTTGAAGACCGACAGCTGCCCGTCGAAGCCGAGGATCGACGCGGAGACGACGGGGATCCGCAGGCGCACGCTCGCGTCGTTGAGCAGGTAGCGAGTCGGGAAGTTGTCGACACCGTCGACGATCACGTCGTAGCCCTCGATGATCTCGACGATGTTCGAGGCGTCGATGCGCGTCGGATACTTGACGACCTCGACATCGGGGTTGAGCTCGCGGATCGACTGCTCGGCCGAGTCGACCTTCGAGACGCCGATGCGGCTGGAGTTGTGGATCACCTGGCGCTGCAGGTTGGAGAGGTCGACCTCGTCATCGTCGACGATGCCGAGCGTCCCGACGCCGGCGGCGGCGAGGTAGAGGGCGGTGGGCGAGCCGAGCCCGCCGGCGCCGAGCAGCAGCACCTTCGCGTCGAGCAGCTTCTGCTGGCCCTCGACGCCGATCTCCGGGATCAGAAGGTGGCGCGAGTAGCGCTCGCGCTGTTCGGGGCTCAGCGCGCGGGGGACCTCGATCTCGTAGCCGCGGTCCTTCCACAGCGTGATCCCGCCGGTCATCGAGCGAACGCGCTCATATCCGAGGTCGTCCTGGAGCGTGCGGGTGGCGTACGCGGAGCGCGCGCCGGAGGCGCAGTAGACGATCAGCTCGGCGGACCGGTCGGGGGCGGCGGCGTCGATCCGCTGCTCGAGGTGGCCGCGGGGGATGCTCTTCGCCCCGGGCAGGTGCCCGGTGGCGAACTCTTCGCTGCCGCGGACGTCGATGATCACCACGCCCTCGCCGACGAGCTCCTTGACCTCGGAGGGGTCGACCTCCTGGATCTGGCTCTTGACTCGGCGAAGAAGCTCCGCGCCGGACGTACTCATCTGAAAAACTCCTAAACCACAGTCAGGTTTTACGGACTTCATAAAGTGTAGCGCCTCTGCGGCGCCGTCAGAAGTGGCTCCCCTACCCTCCCCGGCGATGCCGCAAGCCCGCCAATCCGCGCCCCGCGCCGCGCTCGCGATCCTTGCCGCGGCTGCCGCCGCGGCTTTGCTCGCGGGCTGCTCGGGTGGCTCCTCGACGGCGCCCCCGACCGGCGGCGTCGCCACCGGCGGGACCTCTGGCTCGCCATTTTATGGAGCAGCGCTTCCGCCCGGCGTGCGCGCCCCGGGCTTCACGCTCAGCGACCAGTCGGGGCGTCGCGTCTCGCTAGCCGATCACCGCGGCCAGGTCGTGGTGATCAGCTTCCTGTACACGACCTGCGGCGCCGACTGCGTGCTCGTCGCCCAGCAGATTCGAGGCGCGCTCGACCAACTCGCCCACCCGCCCTCGGTGCTGCTGATCACCGCCGAACCCGCCGCCGACACGCCCGCGAAAGTCGCGCGGTTCCTGGCCCAGGCGTCGCTGACGGCGCGCGTCGAGTACCTGTCGGGAACGCGCGGTCAGATCGAGCGGGTGCTGCGCTCCTACCGGATCGTGCCTCCGAGCCCGGCGGGCTTCCGGCCGCCCGCGTCGGTGATCCTCGTCGACCGCGCCGGCGAGCAGCGGGTCGAGTTCGGCCTGGAACAGCTGACCCCCGAGACCCTCGCTCACGACATCGGGAAGCTGCAGGCGGGTTGATACCCTAGCTCGCAGGTAGGAAATCTTGCGATGATGTTCTCAACCAAGGCCGAGTACGGCGTACGTGTGATGGTCGAGCTGGCGCGACGCGCCGGCGAGGAGCCCATTCCGCTCGCCGAGATCGCCGCCGACGACGGGCTCCCGCTCGCCTACCTGGAGCACCTCGTCGCCCGTCTGCGCCGGGCCGGTCTGGTCGACTCGAGACGCGGCTCGCGCGGCGGCTACATGCTCGCCCGCCCCTCGACGGACATCACGATGGCCGAAGTCGTGGAGGCGCTCGAGGGCTCGATCGCGCCGATCGAGTGCATCTCCGAGGCCTCCGACGGGTCGATCGTGTGCTCGCAGGAGTCGCGCAACGACCGCGTCTGCCCGACGAAGCTGCTCTGGGCGCGCGTGCGGGGATCGATCGTGAGGACGCTTCAGGAAACGACGCTCGCCGACCTCGCGCTGGCCCCGTCGGTCCCCACCGGGACCCTCCTCCCCACCCTCGACATGCAACCCCTATCGACTGGAGCTTGAGTACCCCGACATGGCCGACCTAGAGATCAGAGACCTGCACGTTCGCACCGAGGATCGGGAGATCCTCATGGGCGTCGACCTGGACATCAGCCGCGGAGAGATCCACGCGCTGATGGGACCGAACGGGTCGGGGAAGTCGACGCTCGCCAACACGCTGCTGGGGCACCCCGCCTACGAGATAACGGAGGGGTCGATCTCCTTCAAGGGCGAGGACATCACCGGGGCCGAGCCCCACGAGCGGGCCAAGGCCGGACTCTTCCTGGCCTTCCAGTACCCGGTCTCGATCCCCGGCGTCTCGGTCGCCAACTTCCTGCGGATGGCGATCAACGCCAAGCGAGAGGAGCCGATCCAGGTCAAGGAGTTCCGCACCCAGCTCCAGCATGCGATCGAGCTGCTCGACGTCGACCGCGCGTTCACCTCGCGTCACCTCAACGACGGCTTCTCCGGCGGCGAGAAGAAGCGCGCCGAGATCCTGCAGATGGCGATGCTGACCCCCGACGTCGCGATCCTCGACGAGACCGACTCCGGGCTTGACATCGACGCGCTGCGCACGGTCGCCGAGGGCGTCCAGCGACTTCACGACGAGCAGGGACTCGGAGCGCTCATCATCACCCACTACCAGCGCATCCTTCACTACGTCGAGCCTGACTTCGTCCACGTGATGATGGACGGCCGGATCGTGCTCGAGGGAGGCGTCGAGCTCGTCGAGCGCTTGGAGCGCGAGGGCTACGACCAGATCCGCCAGGAGGTTGGCGCGAGCGCCGCCACCGGTGATCCGAGCCCTCCCTCGCATGTCTGAGGCGGGCGAGTCGACGACGGAGACCGTGGCCGAGAACGGCGCGGCACCCGTCAGGGCGAAGGCCGGTGGCCATCGCGAGGCCACCCTCTATCAGGCCCTCGCGGGCGCGGGGGCGGGCGACGGGCGCTCGCTGCAGGAGCTGCGCGAGCAGGCGCGCGCCGCCTTCGAGGCGCTCGAGCTGCCGATCTGGCGGCGCTCGGGCTTCTGGACCACGAGCCTGCAGAGCCTCGACCTCGACGCGCTGTCAGCCGACGCGGCGCCGGGCGAGGTGCCGGACGTCGTCCGGCGCACGCTGCCCGATCGTCCACGCGCCGGGCGGATCGTGCAGAGCGCGGGCGCCGTCGTCCAGGTCGAGCTCGACCCGGCGCTCGCCGAGCAGGGCGTCATCCTGTGCTCGCTCGAGGACGCCTTTCGCGAGCACCCAGAGCTGGTGGCGCCGTGGTACTCCAGGCGGCTCACGATCGACCGCCACAAGCTCGAGGCCGCGAACGCCGCGTTCTGGAGCGGCGGCGTGTTCCTGTACGTCCCCCGCGGCCTCGTCGTCGAGGCGCCGTTTGAGATCGTCTACGCGATCGACCGTCCCGGCGTCGCTCAGTACGCGCGCACGCTCGTGATCGGCGAGGAGACGAGCGAGTTCCGCGTGCACGAGTACGACCTGGCCGAGGACTTCGAGGGCCACCCCGAGGGGCAAGGGCAGGCGCTGCACGCCGGGGCCTTCGAGATGTACCTGCGCGACGGCGCTCGCTGCCGGCTCGCCCAGCTCCAGGACTGGGGCTCGGGTGAGGTGTTCGATGTATCGACGCGATTCGTCGGCGTCGGACGCGACGCATACTGCCATTGGCTGCCCTCGCTTCTGGGCGGGCACCTCGTGCGCCAGCACCTCGAGCTCGCGGTGATGGAGCCGGGCGGGGACATGGCCTTCCGCGGGCTGCTCTTCACCGAGCAGGACGAGCACCTGGACGTGTTCGCCGTCGACCTCCATGAGACCGGGCCCTCCGGCGGTGACGTGCACTGGCGCGGAGCGGCCACCGGCGAGAGCCGCGCGAGCTTCGAGGGGCTGATCCAGATAGACCCGGGCGCGCAGCAGACGCACACCTATCTTCAGTTTCACTCGATGATGCTCTCGCCGAAGGCGCGGATCGACGCGATCCCTTCGGTCCTCGTCTCGGCGGACGACGTCTCGGCGTCGCACGGCGGGACCGTCGGCGAGCTCGACGAGAGCTCGATCTTCTACATGCAGTCGCGGGGCCTGGACCGGCCGACGGCCGTCCGTGTGATCGTCGAGGGCTTCTTCGAGCCGCTCATCGGCGAGCTCCAGGACGAGGCGCTCGAGGAGCTCGTGCGGTCGAAGATCGCCGGCAAGCTGGCTGCGGCCCGCGAGGACATCGAGACCTATGCCACCAGTCGCTGAGAGCTCTCTCGACGTTCGCGCCGACTTCCCGATCTTCGCGCGCAGCTTCGACGGGCGCCCGCTGATCTACCTCGACTCGGCCTCGACCTCGCAGAAGCCCGCGGTCGTGATCGAGGCACTCGCCGAGCATCTGCGCGGCCATAACGCGAACGTGCACCGCGGCGTCTACACGCTCGCCCAGGAGGCCGACGCCGCGTTCGACCTCGCGCGCGAGAAGGTGGCCGCGTTCACCGGCGCCGAGCGGCAGGCCACGATCTTCGCGAAGAACGTCACGGAGGCGATCAACCTCGTGGCCTACGCATGGGGTCGCGCGAACGTGGGCCCCGGCGACGCCGTCCTGATCACCGAGATGGAGCACCACGCGAACATCGTGCCGTGGCAGGTCCTGTGCCACGAGCGGGGCGCCAGCCTCAGGTACCTCAAACTTGACGATCGCGGCGAGCTCTCGCTCGAGGAGCTCGAGGGCGAGCTCGAACGCGGGGATGTGCGGATCGTCGCGTTCGCCCACGTCTCCAACGTGCTCGGAACGATCAACCCGGTCGCCGAGATGACCGCCAGGGTCCGTGCGGCCGGAGCGGTGTCGCTTGTCGATGGAGCCCAGGCCGCTCCGCACATGCCGGTGGACGTCGAGTCGCTCGGAGCGGACTTCTATGGCTGGACCGGTCACAAGGCGCTCGGGCCGACGGGCATCGGCGTGCTGCACGCCCGCCGCGAGATCCTCGAGGGCATGGAACCGTTCCTCACGGGCGGCGACATGATCTCCTCGGTCGACTTCCAGAGCGCGACCTGGAACGAGCTGCCGGCGAAGTTCGAAGCGGGTACGCCGATGATCGCCGAGGCCGTCGGTCTCGGCGCCGCCCTCGACTACCTGTCGGTGCTCGGCATGCCCCGCGTGCGCGCGCACGAGCAGGCTTTGACGGCCTACATGCTCGAGCGCCTGTCCGAGGTCCCTGGGCTGCGCATCGTCGGACCTCCGGAGGCCGAGAGCCGGGGTGGGCTCGCGTCCTTCACGATCGACGGCATGCACCCCCACGACGTGGCCGAGCTCGTCAACCGGGCCGGCGTGTGCATCCGGGCCGGACACCACTGCGCGCAGCCGCTGATGCGCTGCCTCGGCGTCGGGGCGACCGCCAGGGCGAGCGTCGGCGTCTACAACGACGCCGCCGACATCGACGCGCTGCTGCAGGCGCTCCTCTCCGGGCGAGAGGTGTTCGGGCTGCAGGGCTCCCGAGGCGCGTGATGGACGACCTCTACCGCGACTACATACTCGAGCACTACAAGCGCCCGCGAAACTTCGGCGAGCTCGACCCGCACGACCTCGAGGCGCTCGAGCACAACCCGCTCTGCGGCGACGAGCTGAGCGTGCAGATCCGCGTCAAGGACGGTCACATCGAGGACCTGCGCTTCAACGGGCACGGCTGCGCGATCTCGCAGGCGGCGGCCTCGATCGCCTCCGAGGAGCTGAAGGGCATGGAGCTCGAGCGGGTCGGCAAGCTCGACGCGGATTGGATGATCGAGCTGTTGGGCATTCCGGTCTCGGCGACGCGGCGCAAGTGCGCGCTCCTGAACCTGAAGGTCGTGCGCGGCGCCGTCACGGGCGACGCGAGCTGGCCGACGGGCTCCGCCCGATGACCCGGCGAGAGCGCCTGGCTGGGGCTCCGCGACCCGGATCAGACTTGCCATCTCGATAGAATCCCTACCGTAGAGAACAGGATTCTCACAACCACATCAGCGAGGAGCCTCATGGCCACACTGGACCGCACGAAGATCGCCAAGCCAAGCCCGATCGTCGAGGACGAGCAGGGTCAGCTGCGCGCGCGCCAGGGCATCTCCCGCGAGGTCGTGAGCGAGCTCTCGAAGGTCAAGGGCGAGCCGGACTGGATGGCTGACAAGCGCCTGCGCTCGCTGGAGATATTCGAACGCAAGCCGATGCCGAACTGGGGCGTCGACCTCTC
>DASZIU010000115.1:0-40082 GCA_035948815.1 Solirubrobacteraceae bacterium
GCCGGCTTCGCGGCCGAGGACGGCGTCGGGCTCCACTTCCACGGCACCGCGCTCGCGCGGATCGTCAGCTCGCGCCCGCGGGCGTTCGGCTACCGCGTCGAGCCGGACAGCGACGGCGTCCTCGAGACGCGGCTGGCCGCAACCTATCTGGGGGCAGCGCAGCCGGACGACGGCGCTGAGCCCGCCGGCGCTCGCCGGCGCGCGAAGCGCCATCCCCGCTCGAGGTCCACGCTCGCTGCGGGGGCGTTGACGCGCAAGGCGACGGTCGCCGCGTGAGCGGCCCGACGGCGGCCGAGCTCGAGAGGCGCCGGGTCTTCGCGATGGGCGGGGGAGGCTTCGCGATGGAGCCGAACAACCCGCTGCTCGACGACTTCGTGCTCGGCCTCGCATCATCCGAGCGGCCGCGCGTCCTGTTCCTGCCCACGGCATCGGGGGACACGACAGGGCAGATCAACGCCTTCCGGGCCCGGTTCGCCGACCGCACCTGCGTGCCCGAGCACCTCTCGCTGTTCAGGCTGCGGGACGCGCCGCGACCGCTTCGCGAGATGGTCCTCGACCAGGACATCATCTACGTGGGCGGGGGTTCGATGCGCAACCTCCTGGCGATCTGGCACGCCCACGGGCTCGACCGGCTGCTGGTCGAGGCCTGGCGGCGCGGCACTGTCCTGGCCGGCATCAGCGCCGGTGCGATGTGCTGGTTCGAAGGCGCGATCACGTGCTCGAGCGGGCGCCCCGGGCCGATCGAAGGGCTGGGGCTGCTGGAGGGATCGCTGACCGTCCATGCCGATGGCGAGCCCGAGCGCCTGCCCGCGTGGCTCGCGGGTGTGCGCGACGGGATCCTGCCCGGCGGCTGGGCGCTGGACGACGGTGTCGGGCTGTTGTTCGCGGGCCGCCAGCCGGTGCGGCTCGTCAGCTCGCGCCCCGGAGCCTCGGCCCTCAGGGTCGATGCGATCGCGGGAGAGCTCGTGCGCGAGCGCCTGCAGCCCGAGCTGCTCGGCGACGCCCCGCGGAGCGCGCTCGGCGGCGTGGACGAGGCCGTGCAGGAGCTCCGCCGGGTTCGCCTCATGCGCCACGGCATGACCCGCGAACACGACTGAGCACGCCGTGGGGGGCCGGCGGAGGCCGTGGGCCGGCTCGCCGGCGGGACGCCTAGGCCGGCGAGGCCAGCTTGAGCAGCAGCGCGTGCAGCTCGCGGCGCTCCTCGGCGCTGAGCGGCTCGAAGAACTCGCGCTGGAGGGTAGCCGCCAGCGCACGGACGCCGGCGAGCTTCGCTTCTCCGAGCTCGGTCAGGAAGATCTTGCGCACGCGCCGATCGTGGGGATCCGCGCGCCGCTCCGCGAGGCCACCCGCTTCGAGCTCGTCGATCACCGCGACCATCGAGCTCGGATCGATCGCCGTCTTCTCGTGGAGCTCCTGCTGGCTCATCCCGGGATGCGCGGCGACGATCGTCATCACCCCGAAGTGGCGGGGATGCAGGCCCTCGGGCTCGAGCGCGAGACGGAATCGGCGGCTCGAGGCCTCGCCGAGGCGCGCGAGCAGGTAGCCGGGGTAGGCGCCGAGCTCACCAGGTATCGGTCCGTCCTCCCACATTGCGCGATCCATTCTACGCGGCGCACATAATTTGTGATACAAATGATTCGCGCGGCAATGAAAACCCGTCCCCCGCAGCGATGAGTTAGGCACGGACCCCGAGTCTCACGGGTCAGATCGTCGAACCAAACGGAGGCACCATGGCACCGCTCACCCGCTGGGTACTGGCACACAAGCGAATCGTCGCTCTCTTCTGGCTCGTGCTGACGCTCGTCGGCGTGGCCTCGGCGGGATCGGCGACGAAAGCCCTCAAACAGAAGTTCTCGGTGCCGGGCAAGGAGGGGTGGGTCACCAACCAGCAGATCGCCGATCAGTTCCATGGGACCGGCGGCAACAGCGCGCCGCTGCTCCCGGTCGTGACGCTGCCGGCCGGCCGGTCGCTGAGCTCGCCGCCGGTGCGGGCCGAGCTTCGGGCCGTCGAAGCTCGCCTGCAGCAGGCCCTCCCGGGCGGACGCGCGGCGAGCTACGCGACCACCGGCAACCCCACCTTCGTCTCCAGGGACGGACGCACGACCTTCATCGTCTACTACCCGCGGCCCGATCCCAAGCAGGCCTTCAACGACAACCCCGAAGCCGCCAAGCGGGCGACTGCGGCGCTACGCGGCATGACCGTCGCCGGAGCGCCGGTTCACCTCACCGGCTTCGACGCGCTGTCGGTCCAGAGCGGAGGGGGCAACGGCCCCGGGGTCCTCGTCGAGGCCCTGCTCGGCGGCTTCGGAGCCCTGCTCGTGCTCGCCTTCGT
The DNA here is from genome assembly GCA_035948815.1 of Solirubrobacteraceae bacterium. GTDB lineage: Bacteria > Actinomycetota > Thermoleophilia > Solirubrobacterales > Solirubrobacteraceae > Palsa-744. Next base: position 2,333 of record DASZIU010000115.1, read on the forward strand.
GTTCGCATCGCTGCTCGCGTTCGTGCCGATCATGATGGCGATCGTCTCGATCCTCACGACGTTTCTCGTCGTCTGGGGCCTCACTGCCGTCACAGAAGTCTCGCCGATCGTCCAGTTCCTGATCGCCCTGATCGGGCTCGGCGTGTCGATCGACTACGCGTTGCTCGTCGTGGTCCGCTGGCGCGAGGAGCGCGCCCATGGCCTGCAGGGAGATGCGGCGGTACAGCGGGCGATGGAGACGGCGGGGCGCGCGGTCCTGTTCAGCGGGACGACCGTCGCGATCGGCCTCCTGGCCCTGGTCGCGCTGCCGCTTCCCTTCCTTCGCTCGGTCGGGTACGGCGGCATGCTGATCCCGCTGATCAGCGTGCTCGTGGCCGTGACCCTGCTGCCCGTCGTCCTCAGCAGGGTCGGCTCGCGGTTGGACTGGCCGCACGTCCGCACCGACGACAAGGCCAGCCGCTCGTGGACGGGCTGGGCACGGCTGGTCGTGCGCCGCCGCTGGGTCGCGGCGCTCGGCGCGGCGGCGATACTCGCGGCGCTCGTGCTCGCCGCCACAGGCCTGCAGCCGGGCCTGCCCAACGTGAACACGATCGCCAAGCAGGGCGACGCCAAGCAGGGGCTGCTGGCGCTCGAGCGGTCGGGCATCGGATCCGGCGTGCTGCTGCCCAACGAGGCGCTCGTGGAAGGCCCGACCTCGCCGCAGGCCGTCGCCTCGACGCTCGCCGCCGTGGCCGGCGTTCACGGCGCCGTTGCTCCGGCGGGCCCACAGTGGCAGCACGGCAGCGTTGCGGTGGTCGACGCCTTCACGACCCCGGACGGCTCCTCGGCGGCCGGTCGTGCCGCTCTCGACCGGGTGCGTTCGGCCGCGCACGCCGCCGGTCCCGGCGTGCGACTCGGTGGTCTCGCGGCGCAGAACGAGGACTTCATCAACGCCGTGTACGGGAACTTCCCGCTGATGATCGCCCTGATCGCGATCATCACCTTCGTCCTCCTCGCTCGCGCCTTCCGCTCGCTGCTGCTGCCGCTGAAGGCCGTCGTGCTGAACGTGATCAGCGTCGGCGCCGCCTGGGGCGTGCTCGAGCTGGTCTGGCAGCGCGGTCACGGATCGAACCTCCTCTGGGGGATACCGGCCACAGGCTCGGTGACGGCCTGGATTCCGCTGATGGTGTTCGCGTTCCTGTTCGGCCTGTCGATGGACTACGAGGTCTTCATCCTCGCTCGGATGCGCGAGGAGTACGACGCGACCGGGTCGACCGACGGCGCGGTGGTACGCGGCATCGGGCGCACGGGGCGGCTCGTGACGAGCGCCGCCCTGATCCTGTTCCTCGCCTTCGTGTCCCTCGCGTCCGGACCGCAGACCGAAATCAAGGTCCTCGCGACCGGTCTCGCCGCCGGCATCCTGCTCGACGCCACGGTGATCCGCGCGCTGCTGGTGCCCGCCGTCGTCTCCCTGTTCGGACGCTGGAACTGGTGGCTGCCGTCACTGCCCGCGCGGCTACTGCGCGTCGAGCCCTCGCTGCCGACCCGCACGGTTCCCGGCGAGGGATCGGCGTAGGGGGTTGGATCCCCGCCCGTGCGGGGGCCGGCCGTCCGGCGGCGTCCGGCTCGAGCGGCGAGCGCTCAGGCGGCGAAGCGCTCTGCGGCTCTCGCGCGCGCCTTGGCGGCCTCGACCTCGCGGTCCTTCGGCGCCGCCGTCGTGACGAGTTCGTCGAGCAGCCGCGCCGAGATCTCGGCGACCTGCGCCACCGCGCGGTCGAAGCTCTCGGCGTTGGCGTGAGAGGGCTTGGTGAAGCCGCTGATCTTGCGCACGTACTGGAGGGCCGCCGAGCGGACCTCCTCCTCGCTCGCCGGCGGCTCGAAGTTGTAGAGGGTGCGAATGTTCCGACACATGGCTCGATCGTACACGCACGCCGCGTGATTCGAGCCCTACGCGCGCGAGAGCGCCGTCCAGAGATGATCGAAGTTGCCGCGCAGGCCGTCACCAGCGGCAACGGACGCCACGGCAGCGGCAACGCCCCGCACCGGACCGCCGCCGAGATCGCGCGTTAGGGGTGCACGACGGCGGCGTAGTCAGGTCCGCCGCGAGGCCCGGCGGGGACGAAGTCCATCCCGTCGGGGGTGTTGAGGTAGCCGGGCGCGGTGCCGGAGACGTCGGTGTGTCCGTATTTCCACACGATCTGGTTCGTGCGCGGATCGATCACGATCACGCGGTGGCGGAAGTCGTCGTTGACCGCGATGTTGCCGTTCGGCAGCGGCATCGCGAGCGATGGGTGGTCCATGCGGCCATACCCCTGGCTGGGCCCGTAGCGCCAGAGCACGTTGCCCGCGTGATCGATGATCAGGACGTGGCCCGGGCTCGCGTAGTCGGCCAGTAGGATGCGCCCGCCGGCCAGGGGCTGCGGGTCGGATGGATAGCTGACGGGCGCGCGCACGGCGAACACGAGCCTTCCTTCGGGGCCGATCTCGTCGATCCAGTTGCCGGGAATCTCGCTGATCATCACGCCGCCGCCGGGAACGGGCGTGTCGCCGTTGACGGCGCCGAGATAGCGCGGCGGTTCGTGGCGGCAGACGCCCGCCTGCCCGTACTGGTGCAGGATGCGCCCGGACTTGATGAAGAGGATGCGGCAGTTGTAGGCGTCGGCGACCGTGAAGGAGCCGTCCGGCAGGGTGTAGGCGTCGTCCGGCGTGTTCAGGTGCGTTTCGTCGGACCCCATTTCTTTCGGGTGTCCGAAGAGCACGTTCAGGCTGTGATCGGCGAGGCGGACCTCGACGATCGCGTGGTTGTCCTCCTCGTTTGCGATCAGAGCCTGGCCGCCGGGCTCGACGAACGTGTCGTCGTTGTAATAGAGCACGCGCCCCGCCTGAAGATCTTCGGGAGAGGGGTACAGGAAGACGATCGATCCCTGCGGGTTGACCACCAGGATGCGGTTGTTGCCGCGGTCGGCGATCAGGATGTAGCCGCCGGGACCCGGCTGCTTGGAGGCGCCTTCATATGCGCTCGCGGTCCCGGGCTGGATCCCGACGACGTTCTGTGGCGCCCACAGCGACGCCAGGCCGCCGACGGACGCCGGCGCGAGCGGTCCCCCGGGGACGGTCGCCTTGGGGCGCGGCGGAGCGGGCCGCGACTGGGAGGAGCCGCCGCCCGAGCCCAGGATGGCGACGACGACGACGATCAGGGCCACGGCGAGCGAGCCGGCGAGCAGGCGTTCCCTACGGAGGCGCTGACGATGCAGGGCGCGGCGCGTCTGGCGGGTCGGGGCCGTCACCGCGCCGCAGCGCCGGGCCGGGTCGTCCGTCGCAGGCGTGTGGAGAGCGTTCGCCGGCGCGAACGCCCGGGGCTTCGACGCGGCCGTGTGCGGCTGCATCCAGGGCGTTCAGCTCGTGGCACCGGCCCATGGTAGCTGGGGGTGGGAACGGAGCCGCCGGCCCGCCACATCGTGACCGACCCCGGCAAGGCCGCCGATCTCGCCGGTAGTATGGGCACTGCCCGACCGCCTCGAGCCAAAGCCGCATGGCCCGCCTGCCCTACGCCGACGCCCGCAGCGCCCCGAGTTCGATCCGCGAGACGCTCGATCGCTACCCAGTGGCCGCGCTGCGCATGCTGGCGCACGCCGAGAGCGCGTTTGACCAGTGGATGGAATACTCGCGCGCGCTGCTCGGGCAGCTCGAGCTCGATCCGGTCCTGCGCGAGTTCGCGATCCTCGAGGTCGCACGACTGCGCGACTCCCAATACCAGTGGATCCAGCATGTCGCGATCGCGCGCGCGGTCGGCGTGAGCGGCGCGCAGATCGCGGCGATCAAGGAGGGCCGAGAGGACGACGAGCGCCTGACCGAGTCCGAGTCGGAAGTGCTCCGTTTCAGTCGTGAGGTGGTCGTCGACGGTGCCGCGAGCGAGCGGTCCGTGACGGCGCTCGCCGATCGGCTTGGCCCGCGTCAGGTCGTCGAGCTGCTGCTCGTCATCGGCCATTGGACCTCGATCTGCATCCTCGTCTCCTCGATGGACCTGGAGCCGGATCTGCCGTCGATGGCCGGAGCGGTGCCGGACACGCTCGCCCTGCGCCACGCGTCGGATCCCTGAGGGGCGAACGGCCGGCGGGGGCTCTGGCGGGCGCTCGCTCTACGCTGGTGCGATGGCCGCCGACGCCAAGCAGTCCCCGGTCGTGTTCGACGCCGCCCGCTTTCGCACGTTCCGCTTCCTCGCTCGAGATCTGGATGCGCACGGGCGCGTGACGCTCGGATATGCGCTCGACGAGGAGATCTTCTTCGTCGAGCGCTTCGAGCTGCCGGTCGAGGCTCCGCTCGCCGACGCCGATCGCGAGGGCGTCGACGGACTGCTCGCGCTGCTGCATTGGGTCGCCGGCGTGAGCTACTACAAGACGGCCGTACCCGAGACGATCAGTTGCGAGGCCGGCTCTCCGCCGCCGGCCGCGGCGGCCCTGCTCGAGGCGCTCTACTCCGAGGGGCTCGGCGAGTTCGCGTACGCCAACGGCCTGCCCGCGCTGCCGAGACCGGGCTTCCCGCCGGGCGCGCCACGAGAGGCTGGCCCCGCACGGCCGCCGGCGCTCGAGCGAATGCTGGTGCCGATCGGTGGCGGCAAGGACTCCGCGGTCGCGCTCGAGATCGCGCGGCGCTCCGGTGCCGAGACGGTGCTGTTCTCGGTCGGCGATGCCCCGCCCATCGCGCGCACGGCGGAGGTCGCGCGGCTGGAGCACCTCGTCGCGCGCCGCCGGCTCGACCCCCAGCTGGCGACGCTCAACGCGTCGGGTGCGCTCAACGGCCACGTCCCGATCACCGCGATCGTCTCCTGCGTGGCCCTGCTGACCGCCGCGCTGCGGGGCCTCGACGCGGTCGTCATGGCCAACGAGCGCTCCGCCTCCAGCGGGAACGTCGTCTGGGACGGCGTCGAGATAAACCACCAGTTCAGCAAGGGCGCGACCGTGGAACGCCTGCTGCGCGCGGCGCTCGCCGAGTCGGGCAGCGCGCTCGAGTTCTTCTCGATCCTGCGCCCGTCATCGGAGCTGGCGGTCGCCCGCGCGTTCGCCTCGATGCCGTCCTACCACGGCGCGTTCACGAGCTGCAACGCCGTCTTCCTCAGCGACCCGGAACGGCGGGCGAGCTCGTGGTGCTGCGACTGCCCGAAGTGCCGCTTCGTGTTCCTGGTCCTCGCGCCCTTCAGCGAGCCCGCACACATGCGCGAGATCTTCGGCCGCGACCTGCTGGAGGAAGATTCGCAGTTCGACGGCTTCGCGCTGCTCACGGCGACCGGCGGCCACAAGCCCTTCGAGTGCGTCGGCGAGGAGGAGGAGAGCCTCGCGGCGATCAGGCTGCTGGCGGCCGACCCCCGTTGGCGCGAGCATCGCTTGATCAGGCGGCTCGCGGCGGAGGTGCTTCCCCGCCATCCACCGACAGCGGGTGATCCATCCCGGGCTCTGGCGCTCGGCGGGGAGCACTTCGTGCCCGCGGCGCTGATGCCGCATGTGCGTGCGGTTCTCGGAGCTTGACGGCGCGACGATCGGCGTCTGGGGCGCCGGTCGCGAGATCCGCTCGTTCGCCGACCAGCTCGCCCGCCGCCTGCCGGCTGCCCGGATCGCGGTCGCCGCGTTCGACACGCCGCCCGGGTCCGAGGCGCGCGAGGCGCTGGCCTCGACCGGGGCCCTGCTCGTGAGCGGCGAGGACTCGGTGTCGGCACTCGCGGGCTGCGAGGTGCTCGTGCGCTCGCCCGGCGTGTCGATCCACCGGCCCGAGCTGCGCGCGCTGAGAGACGCCGGGGTTCTCGTGACCACGGCGACCAGCCTCTGGCTGGCCGAGCGGGGCGGCTCCGGCGTGATCGGCGTCACCGGCACCAAGGGCAAGAGCACGACGGCCGCGCTCGCCTTCCATCTCGCGCGCGCTGCCGGCCGCGCCGTCAATCTCGCCGGGAACATCGGCGCTCCCGCGCTCGACCTCCTCGAGTGCGACCCCGACGAGCTGGCCATCGTCGAGCTCTCGAGCTACCAGATCGCCGACCTCGAGATCGGCCCCGAGGTCGCGGTCGTCACGAGCCTGTTCCGCGAGCACCTCGACTGGCACGGCTCCGAGGAGACCTACCGCGCCGAGAAGCTGCGCATAGTCGGGCTCCCCGGCGTCCGCGTCGTGGTCCTGAACGCCCGCGAAGAGGCACTCTCGCAGGCGGCTGCCGACGCGCTCGCGCCACTCGTTCGCTACGGCGAGCCGGCCGGCTGGGATCTCACGGCGCGGGGGATCGAGCTGCGCGGCGAGCTGATGCTGGCGAGCGAGGAGCTGCCGCTGCCGGGCGAGCACAACGCGCTGAACCTCTGTGGGGCGCTCGCGGCGCTCGAAGCTCAGGGCGTCGCGCCGCCGCCGCTGCGCGAGGCCCTGCTCGGGTTTCAGCCGCTGGCGCACCGCCTGGAGACGGTCGCCGAGCGCAGTGGCGTGCTGTGGGTCGACGACAGCATCTCGACGACTCCCGAGTCCACGCTCGCGGCGCTCGCCAGCTTCCCCGAACGCGAGATCGTGCTGATCGGCGGGGGACAGGACCGCGGGCAGGACTACGGCGAGCTCGCCCGCGGGCTCGCCGCGAGGGGCGCGACGGTCATCGGGCTGCCCTCCACCGGCCCGCGCCTGTTGCAGGCCGCCCGGGCGGCCGGGGTGCCGCCGGAGCGTGCGATCGAGGTCGCCGATCTCGAGGGCGCGGTGGAGCGGGCCCGCGAGCTCGGGCGTCCAGGAGCCGCCGTGATCCTCTCGCCGGCCGCTCCCAGCTACGACCACTACCGCGACTTCGAGGAGCGGGGCGAGCGCTTCCGCGCGCTCGCCGACGCGGTCTGACACTGCCTGCGATCGAGCCGTGGTGGCTCAAGACGGAGCCGCCGCCCCCCTTTCGGGAGGCGGCGGAGCCGTGGATCGTGTTCGCGTCTCGGGCGCTGTGCTCAGTGGCGCCCGGGAGCGAGGGCGATGGCTATGCGCACACCGGGGGTTTGTGCGGCACCCCTTCGCACGGGTTCGCCATCGTCGGCTGCGCCGGCGGCGCCGCCTGCCCGACAGGTGTCCTCGTTTTCGAGGCTTCCTGGAGTTCGATCAGGTATTCGACGGCCGCGAACCCGACGTTCGGGTTCGGGGTCGTTTTGTTCTGGCAGCCCCACGTTTTTTCTATTTCCGCGGGGTAGGTGGCGGCGGTGAACGTGTTCCCCGAGAAGCAGTTGTTCGTCGAGGCCTGTTCACCGAAGAGCCCGCCGGCCAGCAGCACGTCTCCGGCGAATTTGCCACCCGAGGTGCCGTTCCCCGAGAACGTGTTGCCGGCGACCTTGTTCGCAGCGACCTGGAAGAAGATCGTCTTGTTCGTCGGCGGGAACGGGTTCGGGTACTCGAACGCAAGCACCCCGTTGTTGACGTTGTTCTTGATCGTGTTGCTTTCGACGAGGTCGGCGTAGTCACCGGGCAGCTCGATGCCGGCCCCCCAGGGGGACTTTTCAGTCGACGGGTTGTCCGGCGCCGCCAGGTTGTTGTTTTCTTCGACGATGTTGTTGCGGATGATCGTGCAGCGTTCGATTTCGGTGGATGTGAATTTCGGCAGCTGCTTGTGACCCTGTTTGTACGGCCGCTTGGGCCCGCAGGCGCCGTTCTGCGGCGGCGGCGCGTCGCCCGGGTTTTCCGAGTTCGGCGCGATCCCCGCGGAGTTGTTCTTGAACTTCGAGTTCTCGATGATCAGTTCGCCACCGGCGTTCGACCCCGAGTAGCCCAGCGCGTTGTTTTCCATCGTCGCGTGGTTCACGACCGCTTTGCATTCCGGACAGGCACCGATGTACATCCCCGAGTCGTTGAACCCCGAGGCGTAGATCTGGTCCCATTCGCCGGTGATCTCGTTGCCGGTGAAGATCCCATAGCCACCGTTGAGCCCGGTGTCATAGGCGGTCAGGTAGCGCCCGTACCAGCCGTGCGCGCCGATCTTGCCGGTGTCGCCGCCGCCGTTCCACCAGATCTCGTTCCCGTTGGGGCCTTCGGGCGTCGCGCGGTCGAAGTTGCGCACCGTGAGGTTTTCGATCCACACGTTGTTCGCCTTGAAGACTTCGATGCCGTTGCTTCCCCCGGGCAGCGGTTTGTGCTGACCGTCGATGATCACGGCGTTGCGGTCCATGCCGCGGATGAAGATCCCCGAGTGTTCGTGCGTGACCTTGACTTCTTCGTCGTAGACGCCGGGGGCGATCAGGACGTAGTCGCCCGACTTCGACGAGTTCACCGCCGCCTGGATCGTTTTGAAGTAGAAGACCTTCGGGGGCAGTTCGCTCGGCGCTGCCCCCTGACTGACGACGTTGACGCGCGCCGCAGATGCGGCGCTCGCGATGACGACGAACGCCGCCGCGGTCGCGAGCGCCAGCAGCGCAGCCCTCCCCGACCTGACCGAGAAGCCGCGTACGCGACCTCCACGAGTAGATGCCATTGAAACCCCTCCTGAAGTGACGGCGCAAGGACCCCACCCTGGAGCGGCGACCGGGATGCTCCGCCGGCATTCGTGCCGTCGCAGCTCGGTCCGCCCCGCCGACGAGGCGTACTGCACCTGGCCAGGTTCATCCTGGTTATCCGGCCAGCTTACAGATCGTGGCGTCCCCCGACAACGCGCAACCGCGAGCCTGGGATCCGGCACCCGCCACGGCGCCTATCCGGCGAATTGATACAAGCGTCCAGATATTCGCATCGTGCTACGACGATTTGGCGTGTCGTCCGAAAAGGACCACATGAGATGCCCATTTGGTGCCGTCAGGGCGAAAGCACTGCCTCCGCAACAGGCAGCGGAACACAGGAGATTGAAATGGCTTGCGCCGATGTAGCTCGACCAGAGTCGACGGTGGAGCCCGTCGCCTCGGTCGCCGACATCGAGCGACTGAGTGCCGCTCGCGAGCGACGGATGGAGGTGGCGCTTCGGTGCGTGGCCTCGGGGTATCTGTCCGACGGCTGCTCATGCCGGCGCACGATCCCGGTCGGCGCGGTGGTCTCCGCCTGGGCTCGCGAGCTCGAGAGAGAACCCGGCGAGCGGTTCTTCCACTTCGCCTGGCGTGACGGCGAGTGGCTGGCCTACGGGCTCGAGGACGGCTTGGTTCGAGGCGTGTACTGCCCCGACCACAGCGCCGAGCGCGACGAGCGCTCCTTCAGCTACGGGTCCCGCTCCGAGCACGAGCTCACCGCTCACAGCTGAAGCGGCCGATTCCCGCCAACCGGCTCGCACCGGCTCGCGTATCCGCACAGGCGCGGTAAGCCGGCTTGCCGGCGCGTGCGCTGGGCGTAGACTGATCCCCGCGAACGATGAGCGAGCTCGGCACGAGTCCCCGCGACGGTGGGCCCACGCAGAAACGCTACCGGCCCCCCGTCCTCGTCGCGCTCCTGCTCCTCGTGGCGATCGTGGCCGGGCTCACGATCGCGCTGACGGGATCGTCGAAGCGGGCGGCGCTCCCCGGAGGCGTCCAGCAGTCGGGGCCGGCCAGCGGATTCTTCGGGACGCTCGCGATCCCGGCGAAGCAGGCACCTGCGATCCGGCTTCGCAACTACATGGGCCAGCCCGTGTCGCTCGATCGCTACCGCGGCAAGGCTGTGCTCGTGACGTTCCTCTACACCCACTGCCCCGACGTGTGCCCGCTGATCACCTCGAACCTGCGCGTCGCGCTCAACCAGCTCGGGCCGCGCGCCGGGCAGGCGCAGGTCATCGCGATCTCCGTCGACCCGGCGGGCGACACCCCGTCGGCGGTCGCAAGCTTCCTGCGGGCGCACGAGATGCTCGGCAGGATGCAGTACCTGATCGGCTCGCCGGCCGCGCTCTCGCGAGCGTGGGCGGCGTGGAGCGTCGGCTCGAGCCGCGAAGTCGGCCAGCCGGACCGCGTCGCGCACTCGGCGCTGATCTACGGGATCACCGGCACCGGCAGGCTGCAGACGCTGTACCCGGCCTCCTTCGATCCGGCGGAGATCGTCCACGACGTTCCCAGGCTGGCCGCCCGGTGAAGGGCCGGTGCCGCCGCACGGCGCGCCGCCTCTGAGCGGACTCTCATCGCGTTTGGCAGCGGCGGGCGTCCAGTCTGAGCGAACTCTCAGCCGATCTTGCGCTGGTCCTAACCCGGCCGGAACACACTCACAGCATGACATTCACCACCATGCTCATTCTCAACGTAGTTCTCGACATCGGGATCATCTCGGCACTGGCGTTCGTCATGTCGCGTCCCGCGAAGCTGACCCCGCACGCCGAGCCGATGACCGCCAGGACCGCGCGCCGGCGTGCTGAAAGACTGCGATTCCGGCCTCGCGAGGAGCACTCGGGCGCGCCTCTGCGTCCGGTCGTGGAGTGAACGCAGTTCGCCGCCGGCGGCGGGCCCTTCTGCCCCCCGGAGGGGCGCCGCCGGGCGCGCGTTCAGGCTTCGCTCGCGTTCAGCGTTCGCCCAAGCCCCGACGCCACAGGGCGACGTACCAGATCGCCACCACGATGACGACGGCGATCGGGAGCACCAGGCTCAGGATCGACCCAGCGAGGAAGTCCGACGCGAGGGGGACGGCTGCGCTTGACATGAATCCTCCTAGTGCTCGCCCGCCAGCCGGGAGCTCCCTGCGCGGACCTCGGCCGGGGTCAGCCAACGGTGGACGTAGACGAATAGCACGATCAAAAAGGTCACTGATCCGGGGACCCACATGATCCCCGCCGCGATCTGCTGATCGGCAAGAGCCGAGATGCCGCCGGGACGGCTCGCCTCATGGGCGTAGACGTCATACAGGGGGTGCGGCGCCAGCGCCAGCACCACGGCCAGCACCCAGCTGACGACCATCGCCGCGACCACGTAGGCGACGCGCGCGGCCGAGCCGGCGATCGCGCGCAGCGGCGGGGAGTCGATCACCTGCTTCCAGAACATCAACGCCGTCGAGAAGAACAGGCCGTGCTCGAGAGCGTGCAACGTTTCCGAGCGGAGTGTGGCGTCGAACAGCGACGGCACGTGCCAGCCGAGCAGCACCACGGAGAACAGAAGGAAGCTTGGCAAGGGGCGGCCGAGCGTCCGGCTCGCCCACCGAAGGGGCGCCGTCCGATGCCCGTGGGCGAGGCTGCGACCCACCGAGCGGCGCGTCCTGAGCGGCAGGCACCGCCACAGGCGCACCCACGGGCGAGCGACGACGATCAGCGGCGGGGCGACGAGGAGCAGCAGCACGTGCTGGACCATGTGGGCCCAGAAGAGCCGTTCGCTGAGGGCGTCCAACGGGGAGTTGAGCGCGATCGCAAGCACGAGCAGGGCGCCGTAGAAGGAGGTGCTCCGCCAGCGTCGCTCGCGGCGGGTACGCGCGGGGGTGACGGTGCCGCGCTCCCCCAGCCAGTACAGCAGCCCCGCGGCCACGAGCAGGATCAGCGGGGCGTTGAACGACCAGTCCCAGAAGCCGGGCGTCGCTGCCGCGACCGAGCTCATCAGAGCAGGTACAGCACTACGTAGGTCAGCACGCCGATCGCGGCGAGGAACGACCAGTAGAAGACCGTCGCGTCCATGGCCGGCGCGATCAGCCTGTCCGCGTCCTTGATGTCGCCCTCCTGCGGCGCCGGTTCCCGTCTGGCCCGCAGCTCGGTGGCGACCTGCGTCTCCAGCCAGTACATCGTGCACATCACGGCGATCAGGTACAGCGCCGTCCAGGCGCAGAACACGCTCGCGTAGGCGCCGTCGGCGGGCCCGAAGTGCTGGACGGTGTACTCGACGCACTGCAGCCCGACCGCGGCCAGGCCGAGCACCAGGCCGCCGATCGCGGCTCCGATCCAGCCGCGCGAGCGGCGTCGCAGCTGGCGCCCGGCGATGATCGTCAGCACGGCGCTGAGGGCGATGCAGACGACCATCGCCACGCCCAGGGCGCTGTTCGGGTTGATGTGCTTGGGCCGCCACAGATGCTCCTGGTTCAGCGAGCGCAGGTAGAAGTACGCGAACACGAAGGCCAGGAAGAAGAACGTCGTGGCGCCGGCCAACAGGCGCGAGGCTACCGACAGCGCGCGCGCGCCGACGTCCGGCGGCTCGGGGGGTATCTCCACCCCCGCGGGCACCGCCGGGACCATCCGTCCGAGTGGCAGCCTTTCGCTCGGTGAGGCCATCGTCAGGCTCCCGCCGGCTCGGGCCGCGTGGCCCCGACCCCGAGCGGCACGCCGTAGTCATAGGGATCGGACTCGAACACCGGGATCTGCTCGAAGTTGTTGACCGGGACCGGCGTCGGAATCTGCCACTCGATCGACTTCGAGCGCCACGGGTTCTGCTCGGCTGCAGCTCGCACGAAGATCAGCGAGTAGACGGCGTTCCAGATGAAGATCAGCATCGAGAAGCCGAGCACGAACGCCGAGATCGACACCCAGGTGTTGAGCCCCTGCAGGTTGGTCGCGTACTGGCTCACGCGCCTGGGCTGGCCCTCCATGCCGAGTGCGAACAGCGGCAGGAAGGTCGAGTTGAAGGCGATGAACATCAGCCAGAAGTGAGCTTTCGCGAGTCGCTCGTTGAAACGCAGCCCCGTCATCTTCGGAACCCAGTAGTAGATCGCGGCGAAGAAGGTGAAGATGAGCCCGCCCATGATCGTGTAGTGGAAGTGGGCCATCGAGAAGAAGCTGCCATGCGTGCTGGTGTCGCTGGGCGTGTCCGAGAGGAAGACGCCGGAGAGTCCCCCGATCAGGAAGTTGAACGTCCAGCCGAGGACGAACAGCATCGGCACCGTGAAGGACGTTCGCGCCTTCCACAGCGTTCCCATCACGCACAGGAAAATGAAGCCGGTTGGGATCGAGATGATCTCGGTGGAGAGCATGTAGAAGGGCCGCAGGTCGGCGTTGATCCCGCTGACGAAGAGGTGGTGCTGCCACACGAAGAAGCTCAGCAGAGTGACCCCGAGCATGCCCGAAACCGCCAGCCTGTAGCCCCACAGCGGCTTGCGCGTGAACACCGGCAACAGCTCGAGCACGATCCCGAAGCCGGGCAGCGCGAGGATGTAGACCTCTGGATGACCGAAGAACCAGAACAGGTTCTCGAACAGGTAGGAGCTCCCGCCGCCACCGGGGATGAAGAAGGTGGTGCCGATCGTGCGGTCCAGCGCAGCCATCGTCAGCGTCGCAACGAGCACCGGCGCGGCGAGCACCATCAGCACCGCTGTGGCCAGCACCGACCAAACGAAGATCGACAGCCGCGACCAGGTCATGCCGGGCGCACGCATGGTGATGATCGTGGCCATCATGTTCAGGCCCAGCAGCGCCATGGAAAGCCCGACCAGGGCAAAGAAGATGATGTAGGAGTCCATGCCCATCACGGCCTGGTCGTTGAGCGGCTCGTACCCGGTCCAACCAGTGGGGAAGCCACCGAAGAAGATCGTCGAGGTGAGGATGAAACCGGCCGCCATGAGGAGCCAGAAGGTGAGCGCCTCGATGCGCGGGAAGGCCATGCGCCTCGCGCCGATCAGGATCGGGACGAAGTAGTTGGCGAACGGGCCAAGGATGCCCGAGGTCATCATTCCCATCATCATCGTGCCGTGCATGCCGACCAGCGAGATGTACTGGTTGGGACCGACCACCGTCGGGGTGGGGTGCAGCAGCTCGGTGCGAATGAGCATCGCGTTGAGCCCGCCGACGAAGAAGAAGACACCGATTCCGATCAGGTACTGGAAGCCGACCACCTTGTGGTCGGTGCAGAGCCCGAAGTACCGTCCGATCCCCTCCCCCTCCTTCTCGCGCAGGGACGCGGGGCGCCCGAGCATCCGGGAGATCGGATAGTTGGCGAAGCCGAGGCCGATCAAAAAGCCGATCACGCCGAAGAAGTAGGCGAGCAGCAGCGCGACGTCGTTCTCACTCGTTTTCGCCTCGTACTTGTAGCTCGGGCCGCCGATCTGGTGGCCGATGAACCAGCCGAGGTAGTAGCCGCCGATGCCGAGGGCAACGGCGAGGAGCAGGTTGAAGCCGATGATCCGCCGCCACAGCGGCCGGCTCGTCGGGGGTGGAGTTTGGGCAGTTGCCGTGGTCGAACTCATCCGCCTCGCCTCGTTGGCTTCGGTTGATAGGTCGTGCTGTACGGGGGCAGGAGCTTCGTCGCGGGCGCGTACGTCGCCTGCGCCCGCCGTATCCACCTCTGGAATTCGGGCCCGCTGACGACGTGACCCACGTCGAACATCTCCCCGTGCCAGATGCCGCACAACTCGGCGCAGCGCACTTCGAACGTCTGCACGTGCGTGGGCTTGACGAAGGCGACGTTGTCCACCTGCGGATTGGCGTCGGCCTTGACCGCGAGCTGGCGTGCCCAGAACGAGTGGATGACGTCGAGCGAGGTCACGTGCAATTCGACTGTCTGGTTCACGGGCAGCACGAGATGCGGGACCTCAAGTCCGCCGTAGGTCGGATAGCGGTAGGTGAACGCCCACTGCTGACCGATCACCTGGACGGGAAGCTTCGGGCCCTTGGGGACCGTCAGAGGCGTCGGACCGCTTCCCGAGCCCGCCCCGTTGTCGGCCAGCAGGCGCACCGTGCCGTAGACGGCGAGCGAGAGCACCAGCGTCGAGGTGACGATGATCCAGGTCGTCTGGATGCGCGCGTCGCCGCGAACCGCCGGTCCTTCGAGCACCGCGCCCGACGGCTGGCGGAAGTAGACGACCGCGTAGATGAGGTAGATCACGACGAGCAGCAGGACCGGTGTCGCCATCGCGAGCAGCACCGTGTTGTCGGTCGCCTGGCCGGAGGCCTGTTCGCTGCCGTTCCCCGGCGGCAGGATCGGCCCCAGCAAGACGACGACCAGCGGGGTGGCGATCAGCGTCGAGACCAACCAGATGAGCCCGAACCGTCGCGCGTGGTTGGGTTCGGTCATCGGCTAGACCACATCGATGAACCCGTCCATGTAGCCCAGCGTCTGCATCGGCCCACCGTTGCCGAAGAACCAGCCCGCGCCGCAGGGCACGAAGCACTGCCAGTGGAAGCGGCCCTTCCTGCCGGTACGGAAGCTGAAGCTGATCGTGTGGTGGTCGCTGCTCGACGGTTCGCAAGGCGCTTCTTCGCAGAGATGCTTGGATTCTTCGGGCACCCCTGGGAGCGGCACGAACACGCCGAGCTCGGGGATCGCGAACGTGTGCGAGGCTTCTTCCGGTTCGACCGTGTTCCCGGGCTTGCCGTCATAGCTGGCGAGGTTGCCGACCGTGCCCTGCACCTGCCCGAGGAACGGGTTGCGCAGCCCGGTCGGCGTGTCGAACTGGTAGATCGTGACGTGCACGACCGAGTTCGCGGGCACGGTGTAGTCGGTGCTGTGCACCCACCGGCCGTTGCTGCGGACCAGGTAGGAAACCCAGCTGGGGTGCGAGGGGCTGAGCTTGGGTCCGATCGAGGCGACGGTCTCAAGCGTCAGGTTCGCGCCTTGGCTGTTCGCGGGCGCGCTGGCGGCAGAAACCGTCTTCGGAAAGCTCGTCGCCCAGTCGGCGACATAGAGGGTTATGAGGGCGGCGACCGCGACCACCGCGGCTCCGACGGCCAAGATCTTCTTGGCCAAGAGGCTCAACCTGCCACCACCCGAAAGCCCATACAGCCCCCTTAAGCTCGTGCCTCTGCGCCGCGAGCGACTCTATACCGACTCGTCTTCTCTGGACGATTCTAAGGAAGTTCTCACGGAAGTATCTCCCGTTTCCGGCGTCGTGTCCAGCTTTTCCCGAGACTCCGCCGAGACGCCAAATACCCGCAATTGGAGGCTAGGATCAACCCTTGTCCACTCCGCAGCAGCCCCGGGGCGCTCCAGGTCCGAATGCTGACAGCGTGCCTTCGGGCCGCTCGCCGGTCGTTCCCGAGCGCCCGTCGCTCGACGGTCTCGAGCAGAAGTGGAGCGAGGCGTGGGAGCGTGACGGTTGCTACCGCTTCGACCGCGAGGCTCCACGCGAGCGCGTCTACGCGATCGACACGCCGCCGCCCACCGTCAGTGGCTCGCTGCATGTCGGCCACGTGTTCTCGTACACGCACACCGACACGATCGCCCGCTATCAGAGGATGCGCGGCAGCGAGGTCTTCTACCCCATGGGGTGGGACGACAACGGCCTGCCGACAGAGCGGCGCGTGCAGAACTACTACGGCGTGCGCTGCGATCCGTCGGTCCCGTACAACCCGGACTTCAAGCCGCCGGAGAAGCCGCCGGAGAACGAGCCGATCCCGATCTCGCGCCCGAACTTCATCGAGCTCTGCCTGCAGCTGACCGAGACAGACGAGCAGGCCTTCGAGGAGCTCTGGAGGGGGTTGGGCCTGTCGGTCGACTGGTCGATGACCTACACGACGGTCGGCACGCTCGCCCAGCGGATCTCACAGCGCTCGTTCCTGGGCCTGCTCGCGCGCGGGGAGGCCTACCAGCTCGAGGCGCCGACGCTGTGGGACGTTGACTTCCAGACGGCCGTCGCACAGGCCGAGCTCGAGGATCGCGAGCGCCCGGGGGCGATGTACCGGGTGCGCTTCAGGGGCGCCGAGTCAGGCGCAGAGGCGCTCGTCGACACGACCCGCCCGGAGCTGATCGCCGCCTGCGTCGCGCTCCTCGCCCACCCCGATGACGCCCGACACAGCGGGCTGGTCGGCGGCGAAGCCGTGACGCCGCTGTTCGGGACCCGCGTGCCGGTGCTGACGCATCCGCTCGTGGACCCCGAGAAGGGGACCGGCCTGGTGATGGTCTGCACCTTCGGCGACGTCACCGACGTCGTCTGGTGGCGGGAGCTCGGATTGCCCGTGCGGCCGGTTCTGGGGCCCGACGGCCGCCTCCTGGACGTCCCGTGGGGTACGCCCGGGTGGGAGTCCGAGGATCTCGAGCGAGCACGATCGAGCTACGCCGAGCTCGCCGGGAGCACCGTCAACCAGGCCCGCAAACGGATCGTCGAGCTGCTGCGGGACGCCGGCGAGCTCGTCGGCGAGCCGGAGCCCGTCACGCACGCGGTCAAGTTCTTCGAGAAGGGCGACCGCCCGATCGAGATCATCACCAGCCGTCAGTGGTTCATCCGCACGATCGAGCAGCGCGATGCCCTGATCGAGCGCGGGCGCGAGCTGAAATGGCATCCCCCGTACATGCGCGCCCGCTATGAGGACTGGGTGCAGGGGCTCGCCGGTGACTGGTGCATCAGCCGTCAGCGCTTCTTCGGCGTGCCCTTCCCGGTGTGGTACCCGATCGACGCGAGCGGAGCCGTGGCGCACGACCAGCCGATCGCCGCGAGCGTGGACGAGCTTCCGGTCGATCCCTCGACCGACGTGCCGGACGGATACGCCGCCGACCAGCGCGGCGCGCCAGGCGGATTCATCGGCGATCCCGACGTCATGGACACCTGGGCGACCTCCTCGCTCACGCCGCAGATCGCCGGCCATGCCGGCGAGGACCGGGAGCTGTTCGAGAAGGTCTTCCCGATGGACCTGCGCCCCCAGGCACACGACATCATCAGGACCTGGCTGTTCACGACGATCCTCCGGTCGCACCTCGACCACGACGCGCTTCCCTGGAGCAACGCGGCGATCTCGGGCTGGGTGCTCGACCCCGACCGCAAGAAGATGTCGAAGTCCAAGGGCAACGTCGTCACGCCGATCCACCTGCTCGAGGAGTACGGCGCCGACGCGGTCCGCTACTGGGCCGCGAGCGGGCGACCCGGAACCGACACGGCGTTCGACCCCCAGCAGATGAAGGTCGGCCGGCGACTCGCCGTGAAGCTCCTGAACGCGTCCAAGTTCGCGCTCGCCGACCTTCCCCCCGAGGGTGAGCAGGTCACCCATCCGCTCGACCGGGCGATGCTCGCCCGCCTCGCGGAGGTCGTCGCCGAGGCCACGAGCAGCTTCGAGGATTACGACTACGCCAGGGCGCTCGAGCGCACGGAGGACTTCTTCTGGTGGTACTGCGACTTCTATCTGGAGCTCGTCAAGGGCCGGCGCTATGACGGGCATCCGGAGGTGACCGGCTCGGTGAGCCGTGCCCTACGGCTCTCGCTGTCGGTCTTCCAGCGCCTCTTCGCCCCGTTCCTGCCCTTCGTCAGCGAGGAGGTCTGGTCGTGGTGGCAGGCGGGCTCGGTGCACCACGCCCGCTGGCCAGAGGCAGCCGAGATCGCGGCGGCCGCCGCCGACGCCGAGCGCAACGGCGAGCGCATGGCGCTCGAGGTCACGGCCGACGTCCTGCGCGAGGTCCGCAAGGCCAAGTCGCAGGCGCGGCGCCCGATGCGGGCGCCGGTGCGGCGCGTCGTCGTGCGCGACACGGCCCAGCGCCTGCGTGCGCTCGAGCTCGGCTCCGACGATCTCGTCGCGGCCGGCGCGATCGAGAGCCTCGAGCGTGTGGAGGACGAGGCCTTCGCCGTCGAGGTCGAGTTGGCGCCCGAGCCGCCCCGGTGAGCTCCGCGGCCGGCGCGCGTCCAGCGGTGCTCGGCCAGGCGGGCGGCCTCCGAGAGGCCCTCGTCCGCCGGCTCCGAGCACGCGACGTCGGGCGGGCGGCCTGATCGCCTCGGGTAGGGTGCCCGTCAGTGCGCCGAACGCTGATCAGCGAGCTGCCTGAGATGGTCGGAGAGACGGTCACGGTCCGGGGATGGGTGCAGTCGGTTCGCGATCAGAAGAGTGTGCAGTTCGTGATCCTGCGCGACGAAACGGGGCTGGCGCAGGCGATTCTGCCGAAGGGCGACCCTCCCAACGCGCTCAACGAGACGATCACCGCGCTGACCGTCGAGTCGGCCGTGACCGTGAGCGGCGCCGTCGTCGCCGACGAGAGGGTGAAACTCGGTGGCCTCGAGCTGCGGATCGAAGATCTTCGGGTCGACTCGCCGGCCGAGCCCGAGCTGCCGATCGCAGCGGACTCGGCGCTCGACAAGCGGATCGACTGGCGCTACCTGGATCTGCGACGGCCCGAGAAGCGGCTGATCTTCGAGGTCCAGACGACGATCGAGCATGCGATGCGCGAGTACTGGCGCCAGGAGCGCTTCATCGAGCTCCACAGCCCGAAGTTCATGGGCTCAGCCAGCGAGTCGGGCGCCGAGCTGTTCAGGGTCGAGTATTTCGAGCGCGAGGCCTACCTCGCGCAGTCGCCGCAGTTCTACAAGCAGATGGCGATGGCCGCCGGCTTCGGGAAGGTGTTCGAGGTCGGGCCGGTCTTCCGCGCCAACCCCTCCTTCACCTCACGCCACGACACGGAGTTCACGAGCGTCGACGTCGAGATCTCCTGGATCGACTCCCACGAGGACGTGATGGCCTTCGAGGAGCGATGGCTCGCGCATGTGCTCGCACGGGTCAAGGAGACCCACGGCGAGCGGATCGAATCGGTCTTCGGCACCGAGGTGGTGGTCCCGTCCGTGCCCTTCCCCCGCGTGAGCCTTGCCGACGCCAAGCAGATGCTGCGCGACGCCGGCCATGAGGCGCCCGGAGCCGAGCACGACCTCGATCCGCCAAGCGAGCGCGCGCTCTCGGCGC
Source organism: Solirubrobacteraceae bacterium (assembly GCA_035948815.1). GTDB lineage: Bacteria > Actinomycetota > Thermoleophilia > Solirubrobacterales > Solirubrobacteraceae > Palsa-744. Next base: position 21,729 of record DASZIU010000115.1, read on the forward strand.
TGATCGCAGAGGGGCACGGCCACGAGTTCGCGTTCGTGACGGACTACCCGACCACCGTGCGGCCCTTCTACCACATGCGACACGCGGAGCAGCCGACGCTGACCAAGAGCTTCGATCTGCTGTGGCGCGGCATCGAGCTGACCACCGGGGCCCAGCGCGAGCACCGCTACGAGCAGCTCGTCGCCCAGGCCAGGGACAAGGGCGTGGAGACGGAGTCGATCCAGTACTACCTCGACTTCTTCCGCTTCGGAGCCCCCCCGCACGGCGGTTTCGGCTTCGGCCTCACCCGGCTGCTGATGCAGCTCCTCGGCCAGGACAACGTCCGCGAGGTGACGTTCCTCTACCGCGGACCCCACCGCCTGGAGCCCTAGGGCCGTCCGCCTGCAGGCCGCACGACGACATGGCCCGGATCCTCGTCGCGATCCCGATCCCGCCGGAGCCTCTCGACGCACTCAGGGGACACGAGCTCGTCCAGGGAGAGCCCGGATCCGATCCGCTAGCTGACGCTCTGATCTCCGCACCGACGCAGCGCGTCGACGCCAAGTCGATCTCGCGCATGCCCGAGCTGCGCGTGATCGCCGTCGCCGGCGCCGGCTCGGATGCGGTGGACCACACGGCGGCACAAGCGCGCGGTATCCCGGTGCTCACGGCCGGCGAGCCGCTCGTCGAGACGACGGCCGACCTCGCCTTCGGGTTGATCATCGCGGCGTCGCGGCTGATGGGAGACGCCGAGGCGAAGCTGCGCGCCGGGTCCTGGGAGGGATGGAGCTTCTTCGACGGCGACTTCGGACGCGACGTTCACGGCGCGGTGCTCGGGCTCGTGGGCTTCGGCTCGATCGGCCGGGCCGTCGCGCGTCGCGCCGCGGGCTTCGGTATGCAGGTGCGCCACCACACCAGGCACCCGACGGGCGAGCCAGGGTGGGTCGCCGACCTCGACTCCCTGCTCGGCGCGAGCGACATCGTGAGCCTCCACGTCCCGCTGCAGGAGTCGACGCGCCTGCTGATCGACACGCGACGGATCGGCCTCCTGAAACCGACGGCCGTGCTCGTCAACACCGCGCGCGGTGGGGTCCTCGACGAAGAGGCGTTGGCGGACGCGCTGCACGAGGGCAGGCTGTTCGCGGCCGGGATCGACGTCTACGAGAACGAGCCGCACCCGTCCCCGCGGCTGCTGAGCGCCCCCCGCGCGGTCCTGGTCCCTCACATCGGCAGCGCGACCCTGAGGACGCGCGAAGCGATGCTGCGGACCGCTGCCGAGAAGGTGCAGGCCTACCTCGAGCAGCAGCCGGGCTGACCTTCAGGCGCGGCTCGGGTCGCCGGCCGCCGCTACCAGCAGGGCTGGAATCGCCTGCCGTTCAGCGCGAGGTTCAGGCGCGCGCCCATGATCCCGGCGGCGTTGTCGGCGGCGCAGAACCTCTTGGTCGAGAGGCCGTACTCGGCGTTGAGAACGGGCTTGCCCGCGGCCAGGTAGGCCTTGAAGCTGGCGCATTCGTGGAACTGGTTGCACTGCTCGGTGAGCGCCCCGTCGAAGCGGCTCTGCAGCGCCGCGACCTGTTCGCCGTCGTTCTTCTGCAGGATCGCCATGCCGAGGGAGTGCACCTCGCCGGCGACCCATTCGTTGAACGTCAGCTGGTCCTGGGCGCTTATCGGGAAGCCGCTGTTGTTCGAGAACGCTTCGATGTTGTCCGGCTCGACGGCGTCGAACCCCTTTTCGCGGCACATCTGAAAGCGTGCGGTCATGATCGGCTCGAGCACTTCGAGCCTGCGGATGTCGATCCACCTCTCCCCGGGCCAGCCGTTCGGCTGCCCCAGCACCGAGGCCGGAAACCTGCCGTAGTCCGGTCGCCAGTTCTCGGCCGTTCCCACATCGACGTAACAGATCACGCGCTTGCCCTGCGCATGGAGCGTGGCGACCTCGCCCGCCGTGTTTTCGAAGCCGTCGATGTCGTAGGCGGCGACCGGCTGGCCGTTCTTGATCTTCCCCTGCAACTGCCAGTACCAGGTGAGGTGCTGCGGCGGGTGCCAGCGTTCCGGTTCGGCCGCGCCCGCGACCGCGCCGCCGAGGAGCAGGCCGAGCGCGGCGGCGAGCGCCGCCGCGGCCCGGGCCCCTGTTCGCAGGCTCGCCCCCACCGAGCAGATCTTAGGGCCCCCCGGGCGCGTCGAGCCGCGCTCGACCAGCCGTCCAGCGTCCCGTCGCCATGCGTCGATCGTGATCGAATGGAGTGGCGATGAGCGTGGATGCGGGCTCGGGTGACCAGCTCACCGCCGACGGGGTCTTCTCCGGCGGCGGGATCAAGGGCCTGGCATTCGCCGGAGCCCTGGTAGGCGCCGCGGAAGCCGGCTACGGGCACTGGCATGAGCTCGCGGGGACCTCCGCGGGCGCGATCACGGCGATGGCGCTCGCCGTCGGCTATGACGCCGAGGGGCTCAAGCAGAGCCTCGACGCCTTCGACTTCAGCCGGATCGCGGACTACGGGTTCCCGATCCACATCGTGGGGTCGATCAAGGACCTGATCTTCCGCGAGTCGCTCGTCGAGGGCGACGAACTGACAGCCTGGATTCGCGCTCTGCTCGAGCACGCTCCCTCGCCTGGCATCGGCCCGGACGTGACCTTCGGCGAGCTGGCCGCGGCGAGCGGAAGGACCCTCGTCGTCGTGGGGAGCGACATCGCGCATGCGCGGGTGGTCGAGTTCCCCCGGGACGTGGCCCTCTACAGGGACAAGCAGGGCGAGCCCCTGCAACCCGACGCCTTCCCGGTCTACCGCGCCGTGCGGATCAGCGCCGGCTATCCCTACTTCTTCCCGCCGCTCGGCGGGCTCTGGGACGCATCGACGGGGAAGGAGGGAGTGCTCGTGGACGGGGGCATCGGCAGCTCCCTGCCGCTGTTCGTCTTCGACAGGCCCCAGCCCGCGCACCCCACCTGGGGATTTCACCTTCATGCCGGTTTGGACGCGAGGGAGAACGAGCCCTCATACCGTCATATCGGTGGGCTGACGTGGCCGACCGAGATGCTCGCCGGGATCCTCGACACGGCCGTCAACGCGCTCGACAAGTTCGAGCTCCAGCGCTGGGAATCGCGCGTCGTGCCGATCCCCACGGGGAAGGTCTCGACGCTGAACTTCAATCTCTCCGACGAAGAAAAGCGGTACCTCTACGAGTCGGGCCTGCAGGCCGCCCAGAAGTTCTTCGCCGCCTCGCCGAGGCCCGAAAACAGCTACGGGAAGGTTCCCTGAGAGGCTTCGCGACCGGCGGATCGGCTCGGGAACGCCGCCGTAGCGTCCCGTCCGCGCTCGTCTCTACCTTCACCCCATGCTCTTGAACGAGCTGACCGACGGCATGGAGATCGACCAGGTGCTGCTCGTACGAGAGGCCGAGCGCCGGCAGCGTCGCGATGGCGGCGACTACCTTCGCCTCAAGCTCGGCGACCGGACCGGCGCGGTCGCCTGCATGGTCTGGGACGAGCTCGGCGAGGTCGAGGTGCTCGCGGTCGCCGGCACACCGCTCAGGGTCACAGGGCGATACACGGTGCATCCCCGCTTCGGCCCGCAGGTCAACCTCCGCGCGCTGGAGGCGGCGGCGCCGGGCAGCTACCGTCCCGAGGACCTCCTCGACGGGCCGCCGAGGACGGTCGATCAGATGGAGGGCGAGATCCGCGAGCTGCTTCAGACGATCCAGGAGCCGCATCTGCGTTTGCTGCTCGAGCGCGTGTTCGCGGAGGACTCCGAGATCTGGGCCGTGTACCGGATCGCTCCGGCGGCCAAGCACTATCACCAGGCGTACCGCCACGGGCTGCTCGAGCACTGCCTCGCGGTCGCGCAGGCAGTGAGCGCGATCAGCGCGACCTTCGCGGGCATCGACCGCGACGTGGCGGTCGCCGGCGCGCTCCTGCATGACATCGGCAAGCTCGAGGCCTACACCGCCGACCCGCAGAGCATCGACCTGACCGACGACGGCCGCCTGCACGGCGAGATCGCGCTCGGCTACTACCGCATCAGGCGCGAGATCGAGGAGATCGACGGCTTCCCACCCGAGCTCGCGCAGGCGCTGGGGCACATCATCCTCTCCCACCACGGCACGCTGGAGCACGGCAGCCCGGTGGTCCCCTGCACGCGCGAGGCGACGCTCGTGCACATGATCGACAACCTCGGCGGGCGCCTGGGCAGCTTCGACCGGCTCGAGAAGGAGCTTGCCCCGGGACGCCGCTGGTCGGCGTTCGATCGCGCCCTCGGCGGCGGTGCGTTCTTCGCCGAGCGCCCCACGGTCGCAGGCGAGCCGGAGCAGCTCGAGATCGCGGACCCCGCCATGCCCGCGCGCGAAGCGGCCTGAAAGCCCGCAAATAGCGACGGGTCCGGTGGGCCGCGCTGGAACCCTCTCGCCGTCGGCTTCTATCTTTGTGGGCCGATGGCAAAGGACACCGAGAAGCTGATCCGCCAGCTGTCGCTGATCTCCTACCTGATGGCCGAGCGGCGTCCGGTCACCGCGGTGGAGATCCGGCGCGACGTCGAGGGCTACAGCGGCATGAACGAGGACGCGTTCGCGCGGCGCTTCTACGCCGACCGCTCCGAGCTCGAATCCCTGCGCATCCAGCTCACCGTGGAGCGTCCGGCCGACGGGGCCGCCGAGCAGGAGAACTACTCGCTGCGGCCGGAGAACTTCCACCTGCCCGCAATCGCGTTCACCGACAAGGAGCTGGCCGCGCTGCAGACGGCGCTGAGCCTGCTCGACGGCGAATTCGCCTATGCCGAGCCCCTGCGCCTGGCGCTGCAGCAGATCACCTGGGGGCGCCCGAGCCCGCTCCGCGCCCCCGAGCAGCGCTCGGTCGCGCTCGGCATCACAGCCTCGGCGGGCGGACACGACCTCTCGGCGCGCCTCGCGAAGGTCGAGACCGCGATCTTCCGCAACAAGACGATCGTGTTCGACTACTACACGATGGAGCGCGACGAGGTGGGCTCACGCCGCGTCGATCCCTACCACCTGCTCTTCCAGGGAGGGCAGTTCTACCTGCTCGGCTACGCACACGAGCGCAAGGCGATCCGCGTCTTCCGGCTCTCCCGGATCCGCGGGAAGGTCTCCTACGCGACCAAGGCCGAGCACGACTTCCACCGCCCCGAAGACTTCGACCCACGCATCTATGCCAGCCGCGCCGACTGGCAGCTCGGCGACGAGCAGGGCATCGCCGAGGTTCTGATCTCCGAGCGGATCGCCTGGCAGGTCGAACGTCACTTCGGCCGCTACGGCGAGATCCGCGACGCCGACGAGGCGCGGCTCGAGGGCGTGGACGCGGGCACCGTCGAGGAGGGAGACAAGGTCTTCGCGACGAGCTACTCGAACCCCCGCGGCCTCCTCTCCTGGGTCCTCGGCCTCGGGGTGCACGCGAGGCTGCTCGGGCCCCCCGAGCTGACGAGCGAGCTTCAGAGGCGGCTCGAGCTGTTGGAGGAGCGCCATGGCGAGGCGCCGCCCGCCAAACCTCGCAGGCGCGGCGCGGTCGCGGCCACGCCCGCCGCCGGCTCGAGCCGCAGTTCCTCCTCACGCCCCCGCTCCGGGCGGCGGGGAGGCTCCGCGGACGGCGAGGGCGCTCCGGGCCGCCCCGACGCGGCGATCCGGCCCGAGCGCTTCGCGCGCCTGGTGACGCTCGCGAGCGTGCTGATCAAGGCCGGCCGCGCCGGCGAGCGGGTGCCGATCAGGGAGGTCTGCGATCAGCTTCAGATCAGCGAGGAGGAGCTGCGCGAGGACCTGAACGTGCTGAACGTCGTGAACTTCGGCGGCGGCTCATACGTCCTGTACGCGGAGATCAAGGAGGAGGAGGGGGAGATCGAGGTCGACCCCGAGCCCTACAGCGACAACTTCGACAGGCCGGCGCGACTGCTGCCGGTGGAGGCCAAGGCGCTCGTGGCGGCGATCGACCTGATCGGCGAGCACATCCCCGAGGGGTCGCTCACGTCCGCCCGCAAGAAGATCGTGGCCGCGCTCGGCGAGGATCCAATGGATCAGGGGCTTCAGGTCGCGCCGACCGCCGGCGATGACTCCGACGTGGCGAGGCAGGTCTCCAAGGCGATCGTCTCGCACCGGATGATCGAGCTCGACTACTACAAGGAGAACGAGGACGAGCTCTCCGAGCGCAGGGTCGAGCCGTACGCGCTGACCAACGGCCGCGAGGGCTGGTACGTCGCCTCGTTCGACCCCGAGCGCGACGCGATGCGCCACTTCCGCCTCGACCGGATCAAGTCGGTGACGGTGACCGGCGAGAAGTTCGAGCCGCGGCCCGAGGTCGATCCCGCCGCCGAGGTCGACGGCTGGCTGCGCACGGGCGAGGTCGAGGCGTCGCGCAGTGCCCGGGTCTGGGTCTCGCCCGACCGGGCACGCTGGGCGCGCGAGGCGCGCCGCGTCGTGGAGGACTGGAGCAATGGCGCCGTCGTGGTCGAGCTGAGCTTCGCCGGCGTCGACTGGCTCGTGCGAGAGATCCTCAAGGAAGCCGGCGACGCCGCCGTGCTCGAGCCCGAGGACGCTCGCGAGGCCGTGGCCGCGGCGGTCGCGAGGATCCGCGAGGGCTACGCCGCGCCGGGGGGCGTCTAGACGAGTTCTCGCGGTGAGCCGCCGCGATCAGGTCAGGATGAGCGACACGGAGGTCGCGGCGTTCCTCGCCGGCGAGCGCACGGTGACGTGCGCGACCGTCGGTCCGCGGGGGTGGCCCCATCTGATGCCGCTCTGGTACGTGCTGCGCGACCCACCGCTCGGCGAGCCGGGACCGCGGGTCTGGTCGTGGACATATGCCGCGTCGCAGAAGGTGCGCAACCTCGAGCGCGATCCGAGGGCCACGCTCCAGGTGGAGGCCGGAGAGGCCTATGCCGAGCTGCGCGGCGTGATGCTCGAGTGCGAGACCGTCATCCATCGCGACCTCGAGGTCGTGGCGCCGCTGGGCGAGGCGATCCTCTTGCGCAACTCCGTCCCGCGCGAGGGGCAGCCGCCGACTGAGCTGGCGCCCGAGGCGCGCTCGATGGTCGAGGCGCAGGCGGCCAAGCGCGTGGCGCTCGAGTTCGTCGAGGTCCGCCGCGCCAGCTGGGATCACCGCAAGCTCGGGGGCGTCTACTGAGCGGCGCCGGCGCCTCGCGCGACCGCGACGCCGCGGGCCGGTTACATTCCCCCGCGGCATGAACGACCTGAAGGGACTCATCCTCTCGGGCGGCAAGGGGACCCGCCTGCGCCCGATAACGCATACGAGCGCCAAGCAGCTCGTGCCCGTGGCGAACAAGCCGGTGCTCTTCTACGGCATCGAGGCGATGGCCGAGGCGGGCATCGAGGAGGTTGGCATCATCATCGCCCCCGAGACGGGTCCCGAGATCCAGGACGCGGCCGGAGACGGCTCCCGCTTCGGGTTGCGGATCACCTACATCGTCCAGGATGAGCCGCTCGGGCTGGCACACGCCGTGCTCACCGCCGAGGCCTTCCTGGGCGACAGCGCGTTCGTGATGTACCTGGGCGACAACCTGCTTCAGGGCGGCATCTCGGAGCTCGTCGCGGCCTTCCGCGAGCACCAGCCCGACGCGCTGATCCTGCTCACGCCCGTGCCCGACCCGCAGAACTACGGCGTCGCCGAGCTCTCGGACGCCGCGACGGGCGCCGTCGGCCAGGTCGTGCGGCTGGTCGAGAAGCCCTCCGAGCCGGCCACCGATCTGGCGCTGGTTGGCGTCTACATGTTCACGGCCGGAATCCACGATGCCGCCCGGTCGATCGACCCATCGGCGCGCGGCGAGCTCGAGATCACAGACGCGATCCAGCATCTCGTCGATGCGGGCATGCGCGTGGAGCCTCATATCGTCCGCGGCTGGTGGAAGGACACGGGTCGTCTCGAGGACATGCTCGAGGCCAACCGGCTGATCCTCGACAACCTGATTGGGCGTGTGGAGGGGGAGCTGATCGACTCGCAGGTCGACGGACGGGTCGTGATCGAGGCGGGCGCTCGTCTCGAGCGCACGGTCGTGCGGGGGCCGGCGATCGTCGGCGCCGGGGCGCGGCTCAGCGACTGCTACATCGGCCCCTACACGGCGATCGGCGAGCGATGCACGGTCTCGAGCTCCGAGGTCGAGCACTCGATCCTGCTGTCGGGCTGCAGCGTCTGCGACCTCGACGGGCGCATGGAGTCCTCGCTGCTGGGACGCAACGTCACAGTTCGCCGCGGCGACCGCCAGCCACGCGCCTATCGCTTCATGGTCGGGGACAACTCCGACATCTCGATCCTGTGAGGCTGCTCGTGACAGGAGCGCTGGGGATGCTCGGCCACGACGTGATCCGCGCCGGAAAGCGGGCCGGGCACGAGCTCGTGCCTGCCGACCTGCCCGAGCTTGACATCACCGACGTCGAAGCGGTCAGTGCACTGGTGGCGCGCCTGCAGGACGACCCCGGCTCGCTGCACGGGATCGTCAACTGCGCGGCCTGGACCGATGTCGACGGGGCCGAGTCCAAACGCGAGCAGGCCCGTGCCGTGAACTTCGAGGGAGCTTCGGTGCTGGCTGCGGTCGCCTTCCAGGGCGAGATCCCCCTGTTGCACATCTCGACCGACTACGTGTTCGACGGCGTCGCCCCGCTCGACGGCGGCGGCCGACCGCGTCCCTACCGCGAGTCCGATCCCACCGGCCCACGATCGGTGTACGGCGCGACCAAGCTGGAGGGCGAGGGCGTCGTTTTGGGGGTCTCTGCCGAGAACACGGTCGCCCGGACCGCCTGGCTGTACGGCCTTGACGGGAACAACTTCGTCGACACCATGCTGCGCCTCGGTGGCGAGCGGGACTCCGTTCAGGTCGTCACCGACCAGATCGGCTCGCCCACGTGGTCGGGGCACCTCGCTCCGGCGCTGATCGGGCTGCTCGAGCGCAGGGTCACTGGCCTGGTGCATCTGACCGGAGCCGGTCATGTGTCATGGAACGAATTCGCTGAGGAGATCTTCCGCCAGGCCGAGGTCGACTGCCGTGTCGAGGCGACGACCAGCGATCAGTTCGTCCGCGCGGCGCCCCGCCCGGCCTGGTCGGCGCTCGAGAGCGAGCGCGATGACGTCCTCCCGCTGCCTCCGTGGCAGGACGGGCTGGCGGGGTATCTCGCGGCGCGCGCTGGGATGATGCGCGTATGAGACTGCTCGTCTGCGGTGGCGCCGGCTTCATCGGCTCGACCTTCGCGCGCCAACGCGTGCTCGAGATGGGCGATCAGGTCACGGTGCTGGACAAGCTGACCTACGCCGGTCGTGAGGAGAACCTCCAGGACCTCGCCGAGAGCCCCTCCTTCGGCTTCCTGCGCGGGGCGATCGAGGACCGCGATGCCGTGTCGGCGGCGGTCGAGGAGGCGGCCCCCGAGGCGATCGTCAACTTCGCGGCCGAGACCCATGTCGACCGGTCGATCGCTGAGCCCGACGCGTTCGTGAGGACGCACGCGCTCGGCACCTACGTCCTGCTCGACGTGGCCCGGGAGAACGACCTGCGCTACGTGCAAGTCTCGACCGACGAGGTCTACGGCTCGATCGAGCTCGGCACGTTCACGGAGGAGAGCCCGCTGCGACCGTCATCGCCGTACTCCGCGACCAAGACCGGCGCCGACCTGCTCGTGCAGAGCTACTTCCACACCTACGGCCTTCCGGCGCTGATCTGCAGGGGCTCGAACAACTACGGCCCCTACCAGTACCCGGAGAAGCTCATCCCGCTGATGATCCTCAACGCGCTGAGCGGCGACTCGCTCCCGGTCTACGGCGACGGCATGCAGGTGCGCAACTGGATCCACGCGAGCGACTTCGCGCGCGCCATCGGCCACGTCCTCGAACACGGCGTGCCGGGCGAGGTCTACAACGCAGGCGGGCCCGACGAGGAGGCCAACATGACCGTCGTCGAGCGAATCGTCGAGCTCACCGGCGCCGAGCGCTCGCAGATCGAGCACGTCAGCGACCGACCCGGCCACGACCGGCGTTACTCGCTGTCCTCCGAGAAGGTCCGTGCGCTCGGCTGGGACCCGCTGGTGCGCTTCGACGAGGGCCTCGCCGAGACGGTCGACTGGTATCGCGAGAACAGGTGGTGGTGGGAGCCGATCCGCTCAGGCGACTATCGGCGCTACTACGAACGCCAGTACGGGCGCCCGCTCGGGTCCTGAGCCTGCTCGCCGGCGCGGCGCGAAGGCCATCGACCCGACCTCACGCGACGCTCAGGACCTTCCACTTCCCGCCTTCGTAGACGAGCGAGACCGTCCGGATCCCGTTCTTGCCGTTGTAGATGCTCTTCACGTGAGCGGTCGCGGTTCGGTGCGGGGCCGTGATCTGCACGGATTCGACGGTCGCTTCGAAGTTGTCGATCTCCGAGAGCTGGTTTTTGAGCGCCTGCGTGCAGCCCCCGGGCGTCGCGTTCAGGCGCGCGACGACAGGCCCGGCCAGGTCGTTCGAGCAGAGCTTGGTCTGTTCGCTTGAGCGCGCGTCGCTCTGCAGGTTCGCGACTGCCTGCGCGACTTCATGTTCTTCGCCCTTGAAGTTGTTCGTCGAGGTCGTCGTCGTGCCGCATCCGATCAGACCCAGCGCCAGCGACGCGATTGCCAGGAGCAGGGCGAGAGGTTTCGTCGGTGCTGACATCGGGGCCGCAAGGGTACGCGACAGCGCGAGCGCCCGTCGCTAGGGCGAGGCTCAGCGCTGCTCGTCCGCGCGCCGGTAGCCGAGCCGAGCGGAGATACGGTCGGCCGTCGAGAGCAGGTGCGGGCTCAGCGCGTCGACCATCTCCTCGAGCCTGATCATCGAGCTCCCGGCCGACAGGCTGATCGCGGCGACGACCTCGCGCGCCTCGTTGCGCACAGGCGCCCCGATCGCGTACAGGTCCGGCGCGAGCTCTTCGTCGTTGACCGCGAAGCCCTCCTCGCGCACGTCCTCGAGCTCCTCACGGAGCGCTTTCTTGCTCGTGATCGTGTTCGGCCCCTGTTTTGTCAGCTTCATCGAGCCGAGCAGCTCACGCTGGTCGTCGTCGGGCAGGTTCGCCAGCAGGATCTTGCCCATCGCCGTGCAGTAGGCGGGGAGCCTCGACCCGGGGTGCAGGTCGACGTCGGCCGTCGGCTGGCCGCGACGGAAGCTCCGGGCGCGGTCGACGTAGACGATCTCGGCGCCGTCGAGCACCGCCAGGCTCGTGCTGTAGGAGGTGCGCTGTCGAAGCTCCTCGAGGTAGGCGTGGGCATGCTCGCGCAGCCCGGTGGAGTTCAGCGCCGACATCCCCAGGTTCGTGACCCGCAGCCCGAGGCGGTACTTGCGCGAGGCGCCCTGCTCGAGGTAGCCGAGCGCAACCAGCGTGATCACGTAGCGGTGCGTCGTCGAGCGGCTCATGCCGAGCTCATCGGCGATGTCGGCGATACCGAGGACCGGCCGCTGAGGCGTGAAGCAGCTCAGGATCGCAAGGCCACGCTCGAGCGACTGGGAGTAGCGTGGCTCGCGCAGGCTCGGGATCGACCACGCAGGCTCGGGCGCCGCACTCGATCGCGGGGCTGGTTTTGAACCGCCTTTGGCCATGTGTGATCCGGTGATCCCCGTTCGTCCTGCAGGCTCGCCCCTCCAAGCGACGCCCGTGCGAGACGCCAGCGTGCTCTGGGACCACCCGATCATACAGAGAGCGCGGGAATCATAAACACTCGGTTTCTAGACGACAGATCGTCGTTTTCGGGTGCCCCGCAGGGCCCCGCGGGCGCCGAGGGCAGGTGGCGCCGTGCCACCGGCCTACGGCCCGGCCGACCGCCCCACGAAATGCTTGCTGAGCATCGTCTGCTGACCCTGGTAGTTGGAGCCGATCTCCTCGCCATACAGGACGTCGGGCTCCTCGGACATGCGCTCGAACGCGAGCTTGCAGACCGGTTGCCCGTGCTCGACCATGAAGGGCACGTCGCGCGCCCTGACCTCGAGCGCCGCACGGCTGCCGTGCCTCTCCCGATCGCGGGAGTAGCCGAAACCGGGGTCGAAGAAGCCGGCGTAGTGGGTGCGAAGCTCGCCTGCCGTCGGGTCGTAGGCGAGCATCTCCGCGGCATATGACGGAGGTATCGCCACGCCCTCGGCCGACAGCAGCAGGTAGAAGACCTCCGGCTCGAGCACGATGCGCCCGCCGCGCTCGGGATGGACCGCTTCCCAGTAGTCCTGCCAGCTGAGGAAGCCGAGCTTCGTCAGGTCGATCGGCAGGCTGTTCTTCTTCGCGCGATAGCCGACGATGCTGTCCGCCGCGCCGGACACGTCGAGGCTGAGAAAGAGCCCTTCGCCGAGTGACAGCGCCGAGGCGGAGAGCGGCTCGGAGTCGCGGTACAGGAGAGGGACCTCGCGGTGCAGCGCCACGAGCTCCCGGTCGCTCAGCCGGCCGTCTCCGGACATCAGCCGCACCTGGTTCAGCGCGAGGCCAGTCCTCACGCGGATCGCGAACGTGCGCGGGACGACCTCCAGGTACAGCTTTCCGTGGTAGCCACCGGAGATCTCGTCGAACCGCCTGCTGCGGTCGGTGAGCACGCGCGTGAAGACGTCGAGGCGGCCCGTCGAGCTCTTGGGGTTCGCCTTCGCGCGGATCTCGTCCGGCAGCCGAAGCTCCTCGATCAGCGGAATCAGGTACGGACGGTCGCGCTCGAGCGTCGCGCCGTCGCGCAGGTCGATCGTGTCGAACGCGAGATCCTCGACCTTCTGCTCGACCGTCGAGCGGCTGTCCGGCAGGAAGCTGCAGCGCAGCGCCCACGCCTGATCACCCAGGCGGAGGTCCACGCTCGCCGGCTGGACCGACTCCGGGGGGATGCGCCACTGCCCGGCGACGATCCATTCGTGCGTGATCGCGTCGCGCAGGCGCTGCGCGGGGAGCACGCCGCCCGCGAGCTCCACGCCATCCAGGCCCGCCTCCACCTCGGTGCCAGACAGGGGCGCCCTGCTCACGTCCGCGCTCGCGTATCCATCGACAGACCAGTCTATTCGCCCGCGGCGAGGGGCCCCTACGCAGATTGTGGCCGTCCGCGTACCAGACGTGCTCTGCGCGGCAATCGGAATTGAACTACATTTCGGAACTTGTGGCCTCCAGAACCACTCGCCCCTCGCCCCTGTATCGCCGACTGCCACGCGGGCCGCACGGACTCGAGCGCGAGCAGGTGCGCCGCCACCAGCGCCTTCGCCTGCACGGAGCGATGATCGAGGCCGTCTGCCGGCGCGGCTATGACGCGACGAGCGTCGCCGAGGTGAGCGCGCTGGCCGGAGTCTCGCGCCGCGCCTTCTACGAATCGTTCTCCGGGAAGGAGGACTGCTTTCTAGCGACTTACGACGTCGTCGTGGCGCGCGCCCGCAAGCTCGTCACAGACGCCTGGGCCGGTGAGCGCAGTCGGGGGAGCCGCCGGCACGCGGCCTTAAAGGCGCTGCTCGACGATGTCGCACGATCGCCGAAGCCTCCGAAGCTCGTGCTCGTCGAGGCGCCGGCGGTCCGCGCAAGCGTGCGCGAGCGAATCGTGCTCTCGGAGCACAGCTTCGATCGGATCGCTGGTGTCGCGTTCCGCGCCGCGGCGGAGCACCGCGAGCTTCCACGGTTCAACCACGGCGCGATCATCGCCGGGGTGCGGCATCTGCTCGCGCTGCGACTGTGCGAAAGGCGCGAGTCCGAGCTCGCCGGCCTGACCGATGAAGTGCTCGATTGGTGGGAGGCCTACGATCGGACGCCGCCGGCGGTCCATCGGGTGCTGGGAGAGGGCACCGCCCACGAGACCGTCCCGGTCGGATTCCTCTCGGCCGGCGATGAGCGCTCGCGCGCGCTGCGCTCGATCGTCCAGCACACGCTCGATCGGGGATACCGGCAGCTCACCGACGCTCAGATCGCCGAGCGCGCGGGGATCTCCCCTCAGGCCTTCCGCCGGCTCTTCGCCGACAGGCAGGAGTGCTTCCTTGCGGCGCTCACCGAGATCGAACGCGAAGCGCTCGGCCGCGTCCAGGAGAGCGCCGGCGACGCGGCGTGCTGGGCCGAGGCGGTCTGCCGTGGGATCGACGCCTTCGTCGACTACGCCGTCTCGCACGCGGGGCTGATGCGGCTCGCCTATCGCGATGTCTTCGAGGTCGGTCCAGCCGCGCTCGATCGGATGGCCCGGCCAGCACAGGGCCTGTGGGAGCTGCTCGCCGTCGGCGCGCCCCGGCCGCAACGGGCAGCGATGATCGTCGCCGACGTCGTCAGCGGAGCGGTATGGGGCACGGTCTCAAGCTGCATCCTGGCCGATCGCGTCGCCCGACTTGACGATCTGGTCGGCCAGCTGCGGTTCCTCGTCCTCGCGCCGTACATCGGCGCGGGACGTGCGGTCGAGGCGATCGAGACCTATCCGCGCCGCGCGGCGCGCGCTTGAGGCGGGATCCACGCTGGGCGACAACCGGCCGGGATCGGCGGCCGGCTGTGGCATCTTGGATGTGACATGAGCGAGCAGCCCAGAAAGCGGGTGCGGCGAGTGGGCCACAAGGGAGCCGCCCACATCGAGCACGGAAACACGCTCGCGAGCTTCGACGCCGCGCTGCGGCACAGCGTCGACATGATCGAGCTCGACGTGCTCAGCGAGAGCTCGGACGGCAGCGGGCGCCTGATCGTCGCCCACGACTACGAGGAGATGCGCAGTCGCACGCCGCTGAGCTTCGAGCAGGCGCTCGAGCACCTCTCCGGCGAGTCGTTCGCCGAGATCGAGTTCGACGTCGACATCAAGCTGCCGGGCTATGAGCTGCGCGTGCTCGAGATGCTGCGCGAGTTCGGTCTCGTGCCGCGGACGCTGATCAGCGGCATGTTCCAGGGAGGGCTTGCGCGAATCCGAGCCGCCGAGCCTTCGTTGCGCCTCGGCTGGTCGGTGCCGCGTGTGCGCCGCGACTACACGACGGACATGCTGACGGCGATCCCCGCGCTGGCTGTGCTCACGGGATACCGCGCGGCTCTGCCGCGACGTGCGCTCGCGGCGCTCAGCGAGGGCCGCTATGACGCGATCATGGCGCACTGGCGCGTGGTGACGCCCAGGCTCGTCCGAGCCGTCGCCGCGGGAGGCGGCGAGCTCTACGTGTGGACCGTCGACGACATCCGCCTGATCGACAAGCTGACCGCGATGGGCGTCGACGGGATCATCACCAACGACCCACGGCTGTTCGACGAGCGGCCCGCCGCGCTCAGCCGATCTGGCACGTAGCGGCGCTGAAGCCCGTCGGGTCGGCGCCGGCGAGGCTCGCGTGGCCGGCCGTCGTGGCGCGGTTGGCCGACATCAGCACCTTCTTGCCCCGCCGCCACTGGAATTCGACGAGGCCCCGCAGCGTGAAGGCAGGTTTGCCCGGGACGGGCATCAGCTGGAAGCTCTGGCCGCCCTGGCGCGCCGGACCCGTGCCGACCGACGTGAAGACGGGCGTCGTGCCCGCGAGATCGGCCCAGCGGCTCGTGGAGCTATTGATGTACTGCAGGCGAAAGCTCATGTACATCTTGTCGCGCGGGTGGCCGTCGCTCGGCATCGACCCACGGACGCCGAGGATGTCGGGCTGGTCCTTGGGATTGCAGACGTTGATCGTCGCCCACAGCTGGCGCGAGTGCAGCACCGAGCCGGCGGCGTGAGCCCGTAGGCTCAGAGCGCTCGCAGCCGCCGGGCTCGAGAGGGCGGCGAGCAGCGCCGCGATGGGTGCTGCGCGCGCGAACAGTCGCTTGGCGCCGGGGGCCCGGGACATAGGACCAAGATACCGCCGCGGGCCGCGCGAAAGTGGCGGTCCCGCGTGGTGTGGTATCCCGTGTCCATGGCGGTGACGCGCTCATCGGAGGTGGTGGCGCTGCTCGGACGTGTGCCCGTCTTCTCGACGCTCGAGCAGAGCGATCTCGAGCGGATCGGGCAATTGGCGGTGCCGCGCCAGTTCGAGCCGGGACAGGCCGTCTTCCGCGAGGGCGACCAGAGCGACACCTGTTACATCGTCCGCGAAGGGCAGGCGCGCGCGATCCGCACCCATGGCGATGGTCGCACGATCACGCTGGCGACGTTCGGACCCGGCGACATCTTCGGGGAGCTCGCGATGTTCGAGGACGAGCGCCGTTCGGCGACGGTCGAGGCGACCGAGCCGACCAGCGTCGTCGCCGTGCTCGGGCCGGACATGCGCCGGCTGATGGCAGAGCACCCCGAGATCTCCACGCGACTCGTGATCGCGCTCGGCAGGCGTCTGCGCGAGACCAACGAGCGTCTGACCCGCCAGTCGTTTCAGACCGTCCAGAGTCGCGTCGCCGTCGTGCTCAGCGAGCTGGTCGCCCAGGAGCTTGCGGAGGGCGCCGATGCGAAGGACGTGCTTGTCACCGCCACGCAGGCCGACCTCGCCCAGCTCGCCGGGTCCTCGCGGGAGTCGGCAAGCCGGTTCCTGGCGGTGCTGGAGCGCGCTGGCGTGATCTCGCAGGGTCGCGGGCGCCTCGTGGTCCACGAACCCGAGGCACTCAAGAAGTATGTCTTCTAGGCGCGGCTCCGAGTCGGGCGGGACGGGAGGCGGCAAGGGATCGGGCGGGGAGCGCAAAGCACGGGCTCGCGGCGCCGCGCGCGGAGCCGAGGCCTCCAAGCGCAAGGACGCCGAGCAACAGGGCGCGTCGGGTCGCAAGCCCAAGCAGAATGGGTCATCGCGCAAGCCCAAGGCGCCCAAGAAGCAGGCGCGGGGCGGAGCGGGCGAGGGGCGCGGCGCGACGGCGAGGACCTCGGGGGGACGGCGCACGGCCGCCGGGCGCGACCGGGGAGGCACTGCGCGCGCGAGAGAGATCTCCGCCGGCGGGGTCGTCCTGCGGGGCAACGACGTCGTCGTGATCGTGCCGACGCGGCGAGCGGCCGACGGAAGCAAGGTCCTGTCGCTGCCGAAGGGGCACGTCGACCCGGGCGAGACGCCCGTGCAGGCGGCAGAGCGGGAGGTGCGGGAGGAGGCGGGGGTCGTCGCCGAGCCCGTCGCGGAGCTGGGCGAGTCGCGCTACTGGTACCGGCGCGACGGGGAGACGATCGGCAAGCGCGTGCACTTCTACCTCTTCAACTACGTCAGCGGCGACACCGCCGACCACGACGACGAGGTCGAGGAGGCGCGCTGGCTTCCGATCTCCCAGGCCGAGAAGCAGCTCACCTATCCGGCCGAGCGGGAAATGGTCTCGCGGGCCATCGAGCACCTGAAGGAAGGCGGGCGCAAAGACCGATAGCCTGCCGTCGGTGCAGGTACTCAACTTCTACTCGACGATCTTCGCCGACGAGCTCAAGCGCGGCCGCAAGACGGCGACGATCAGGCTCGGTGACAAGTCAGGCAAGTACCGGAAGAACCAGCTCGTGCTGGTGACGATCGGCTACCAGTACTCGCCCCGGGAGCGCATCTTCGAAGCGGTCATCGACCAGGTGGAGGTCATGCGCGTCTCGGACCTCTCGCCGCGGGACATCAAGCACGACAATCCGGAGTTCCGCCGCCACGAGGAGCTGATCAACTTCCTCGAGCAGATCTACGGCCGGAGGGTCTCGATGGATGACACCGTGACCGTGGTGCGGTTCTCTCAGATCCTCGACACGCCGTCCGGCATGACCGAGGCGATGAAGGGGTTCGGCGGCGCCCAGAACTGAGGCACCGCGCGTCGGCTGAGGCGCGCGAGGGCCTTCACAGGGCCTGTTGGCAGTCTCGACCCCCGACTGCCAATCCCCCTTGGGGAACTCGCCAAGTGTCCTATATAGTAGGGGTCTACTGGCAGTCTCACTACGAGAGTGCCAGGAGGGACGGCTCGAATCCCGATGGTTCACGAGCCGGCGCCGCATTCTTCTAGATGGAGGTTCTTTAGACATGAAGCTCAAGCCCTTGGGCGATCGCCTGATCGTTCGGGCGGTCGAGGAGGAGGAGACGACGGCCAGTGGCATCGTCCTCCCCGACACCGCGAAGGAGAAGCCGCAGAAGGGCAGCGTCCTCGCCGTAGGCGACGGCCGGCTCGACGACGACGGCAAACGCATCCCGCTGGACGTCAAAGAGGGCGACGAGGTCCTCTACAGCAAGTACGGCGGGACAGAGATCATCGACCCAGACAACGGGGAGGATCTGCTCGTGCTGCGCGAGTCGGACGTCCTGGCCCGCGTCGAGTCATAAGGAGGTCTGAAAATGGCTCATAAGGAGATCAAGTACAACTCAGATGCGAGGCAGGCGCTCGAGAAAGGCGTCGACGCCGTCGCAAACGCCGTCAAGGTGACGCTCGGCCCCAAGGGCCGCTACGTGGTGCTCGACAAGAAGTTCGGCGCGCCCACGATCACCAACGACGGCGTGACGATCGCCCGCGAGATCGAAGTCGAGGACGTCTTCGAGAATCAGGGCGCCCAGCTCGTCCGCGAGGTCGCGACCGCGACCAACGACGTGGCCGGTGACGGCAC
>DASZIU010000116.1:0-10168 GCA_035948815.1 Solirubrobacteraceae bacterium
CAGGCTGTATTCGTAGCCGGCCGCGATCGCCGACACTTGGCTGAGGCCTTTCACCGCCACGGGGACGTCGCTGTTCGTGGTCGTGCCGTTCCCAAGCTGCCCCGCGCCGTTGGCCCCCCACGCCACGACCGTTCCGGTGTCGAGCAGCGCCAGGCTATGGTTCTGGCCGCCCGCGACCGCCGCCACGCCGCTCAGTTTGCCGACTTCAACGGGCGTCGTGCTGCAGCTGCGTTCGGGCACTTTGCTGCATATTTCGGGCCCGGTGTGGGTGCCGTCGCCGAGTTGCCCGGCGGTGTTGTTGCCCCACGCCTTGGCGGCATATGGGACATGCGCCTCGGCGGGCGCCGCGACCGCGGTCGCGAGGACCACGATGAACGCCACCAAGATCACCACCGGTCCTCCACGTCGCGGGCCGGCGGTCCAACGGTCTGCTAGCGAACGCACCCCACAGTCTCTCTTCTCCCCTCTACCGAACCCATGCCGCAGTAACTCACGGCCTCCCCGGCTTGATAGACCGCGGTATCGAAGCAGATCGACGCGGGCGTGTCAAGACAACGTTGCTTATCGGAGTGTTCTGCGGTCAACTCCCACTCCGGCAGACCGATATATGGCTTGGAGATCATGCCTTTCCGGCCACCCTCGGCAGCTCGCGTCTAGCTCTGTGCACGGGTTCCGTGTAATGCCGCGTTTTCTATGTAGCTCGGAGGTATCCCGCTATGTAAAGGTGTGTGTCTCAAGCTATATACTTCCGGCCGGTGAAGGCGAACGAAAACGGCTCCGCAACACGCGCCCCGAGGATCGACGGAGGCGGCCGCTATCGCCGCTCGAACCCGGGCGTGCCACGCAAGACGCTGAAGCGGACGCAGCGAGAGCGGCTCCTCGACGCGACCGTCGAGCTATCCGCCAAGCGGGGCTTCCACGCCGTGAGCATCACCGAGCTGTGCGCGCGCGCGGGAGTCTCACCCGCCACCTTCTACGAGCACTTTCAGTCAAAGGAAGAGTGCTTCCTGGCCGCCTACCGGTTCTGCGCCGAGGCGATCTTCGGGCCGATGCGCGCGGCCGCGAGCACCGGCGAGTGGACGCAGGCGGCCGGCCGCGCGCTCGACGCTCTGCTGGGCGGCCTTCAGGCAGACCCCGACGCCGGGCGGCTCCTGTTCATCGAGGCGCTGGGGGCCGGCCCCGCGATCCGCGGCGAGCGCACACGCGTGCTGTTGGAGTTCGAGCGGCGCACCGAGGGGCTGCTGGAGGGGACCCCGGCGGACGCGCAGATGCCGGATGTCCCTCTGATGGCGGTGATCGGGGCGCTTCGACACATCATCTCCCGACACCTGAGGACTGACGCCGAGGATCAGCTTCCTGCGCTGCTCGATGACGGCCTTCGCTGGCTGTCCGCATATGCCGTACCCGGCGGACAGGAACGCTGGAGCACCTCCCCGAAGGCGCTGCTGGCGGCGGGCGGCCCGACCTCGTCGCCGGCCAGCTTCTCGCCCGAGACCCTGCCGCCCGGAACGCATGGACTGTCGGCCGGCGCGATCGCCCGCAGCCAGCGCACACGGCTGATCTTCGCGACCGCCGAGGTGATGATGGCCAAGGGCTACCAGGGCGCGAAGGTCGCGGACATCGTCGCCGCCGCCCGCGTCGCGAGACCCGTCTTCTACGAGCACTTCGCCGACAAGGAGCAGGCATTCCTCGAGGCCCAACAGCACCCGACCCAGTTCATCCTCGACCGCTGCGCCGAAGCCTACTTCTCGGCCGATGAGTGGCCCGAGCGGATGTGGAGGCATGTGCAGACGCTGCTGGGCCTGATCAGCGAGAACCCTGCGCTCTCGCATCTGCGACTGGTCGAGTGCTACGCGGCCGGCCCGGTGGCGATCCGCCGGGCCGAGGAGATCACGCGTGCGTTCACGATCTTCCTCGAGGAGGGCTACCACCAAGGGCCGAAGGCAGGCTCCCTGCCGCGCCTCTGGTCCCACGCGATCACCGGGGCGATCTTCGAGATCATCCAACGTCATGGCACGGCCGCGGAATGGACCGAGCTCCCACGACTCCTGCCCCAGCTCACCTACATCGCGATCGCGCCCTTCACCGGGCCGTCGCGGGCAGTCGAGCTCGTGGAGGAGATGAAGGCCCGCGAGCCCGCCCTGCCGCGCGCCTGAGCTCGGCGGCACTCGATCGCGTCGCGACGCGATCAATCCAGCTCATCGGTGGAGCGCCTTCTGGCACTCGAGATCCCACTCTCGTCGGCATCCACCAGCCGAGCCAGGCGAGCCCTGCCCCGCTGCGCGACCTTGCGGTACTTCTCGGCCGACCACCCATAGCGGCGGCAGAACTCTGCGCGTGGCATCTGCAGCGCGACCTGCGATATCAGGACCAGGCGCTGGTCCGGTGAGAGCTCACGCATCAGCGTCTGCAGCCGCCGCAGGTCCAGCCGCAACATGACGAGCATCTCGGGCTCTGCGCGGGCATCGGCGATATCCGTCTGTCCCTCGCCGACCCCGGCGAGCGGGACGGAGCGCTCGAGCGCGGCCTGCATCGGGCTGCGCCCGGAGATCGCTCGGCGTCGGTCCTGGATCCGTGAGACGAAGCGTCGCTCGATCGCCACCTCGAGCTCGCGCCGAGTGGCGAAGCTCGCCCCGCGGCGGGCGTCGGCGAGCAGCTCGAGCGTCGCCTGGCTGTAGGCGTCCTCGAGGTCCTCGCGACGCAGACGGCGCCGGTGGACTCGCAGCAGGAGATCACGCCTCGCGCGGGCGACGAGGGCCACCTGCTCGAGGGGGTCGATTCTCCGCGCCGACGTCGACGGCGCGCGCTCGTCGCCGCCGGGGGGTCGCCTTTCCGGTCCATATCGGGTAGACACGTGGGGATGTCGACGCGAACAGCTCCAAGACCCCCCTCCCAATGAGCTTCTGGGATCGGCTGCACGCGTTCGACCACTTTCAGCAACGCCGCAAGCGGGTTTGCTTTCTCGTCGCCGTGATCAAGAAGTTCGGCGACGACCAGGGCGGCCAGCTGGCCGCGCTGATCTCCTACTACGCCTTCGTGTCGCTCTTCCCCCTGCTGCTCGTGTTCGTGACCGTGCTCGGCTTCATCCTCCAGAACGACCCGGCGAAACGTGAAGAAATTCTGAATGGCGCGCTTGGCCAGATCCCGCTGATCCACGACCAGATCAACCTCCACTCGCTGAAAGGCAGCCCGGCCGCCCTTGCGATCGGTGTCGTGCTCTCGCTGCTCGCCGGGTTGGGCATCACGAACGCGTCACAGGCGGCCTTCAACCGGATCTGGCACGTGCCCTACAAGCACCGGCCCAACTTCATCTTCGCGCGACTGCGGGGACTCGGAGTGCTCGCGATCCTCGGCACGATGGTCATCATCGCCACCGTCGCCGCCGGATTCGTAGGCGCCGGCGGGAGCTCAACGGCGGTCGTCAAGGTCATCGGGATACTCGTCGCGCTCGCCTTCAACCTGGCGACCTTCCTGCTGGCCTTCAAGCTGCTCACGGCGGCCGACATCAGCTGGCGGGACTTGCTGCCCGGCGCGATTGTCGCCGCAGTCTTCTGGCAGCTGCTGCAGCTGCTCGGCGGCTACTACATCGAACACCTGCTCAAACGCACGGGGCCGCTCTACGGAGTCTTCGCCTTGGTCCTCGGCTTGCTCGCGTGGCTCTACCTCGGGGCACAGATGACGATCTTCGCCGCCGAGGTCAACGTCGTGCGCGCACGGCGCCTATGGCCGCGGAGCCTGTTCGGCGAGCCGCTCACCGACGCCGACAGGCGGGCGCTGACGTACTCGGCCGAGGCGGAGGAGCGAGTCAAGGAGGAGAACGTCGAAGTCGACTTCGATGGTCCTCCGGTCTCATCGGCCTAAGTTTGGCTCTGTAGCGCGGTTTGCGGGGTAACGGGAAAGTACTTGCATCCGCAACCAATCGCCGCTATACTAACTAAACTTTCGTAACCTCATATGGAGCAGTTACCCATGTCATCTCCGCAAGATCAGCCCACAATCCAGACCCCAGAGCCTACGCCGCGCCTGCGGCTCATCCCGCTCGACGACACGGTCGTGTTCCCGAACATGGGCATCACGCTGACCGTTGACGTGGGCGACGACACACGCGTCGTGCTCGTGCCCAGGCACGAGGGCGAGTTCCTCGAGGTCGGCACCGTGGCAGAGGTCTCTGAGCAGATCCGACTGCCCGGCGGCGGCCGCGCCGTTGCGATTTCGGGCGAGCATCGCGCTCTGATCGGCGCCGCCCAGACCGGCCCCGGCGGCGAGCTGCGCGTCGAGGTCGACGAGCGCCCCGCTGAGGTGCCCGTGGACAAACGGACGCGCGAGCTCGAGCGCGAGTACCGCGCGACCGTCGAGGAGATCCTCGAGCTGCGCGGCGACGACGGCCGCATATCGGCCTTCCTGCGCGCGATCGCAGAGCCCGGAGCGCTGGCGGACTCCGCCGGCTACTCCCCCACGATCACCTATGAGCAGAAGGTCGAGCTGCTGCGCACGCTCGACGTGACCGACCGCCTCGAGCTGGCCGTCGGGCTGCAGCGCGAGAGCCTGGCCGAGCTTCAGGTTCGCCGGCGCATCCGCGACGACGTCCAGGAGGGCGCCGAGAAACAGCAGCGCGAGTACTTCCTGCGCAAGCAGATGGAGTCCATCCGCAAGGAGCTGGACGAGGATGACGCCTCGGTCGTCGAGGAGTACCGCACCAAGATCGAGGAGGCGCAGATGCCCGAGGCGACCGAGGAGCAGGCTCTGAAGGAGCTTGGACGCCTCGAGCGGATGGGCGAGCAGACGGGCGAGTCGAGCATGATTCGCACCTACCTCGACTGGCTGATCGCCGTGCCGTGGAGCAAGCGCTCCGACGAGCACCTCGATCCGGTGGCGGCGCGAGCCGTGCTCGATGCCGACCACGCCGGGCTGGAAGACGTCAAGGACCGGGTGACCGAGTACCTGGCCGTGCGCAAGCTGCGCCAGGACCGGGGCATCGAGGCCGACCGCAAGTCGGGCGCGATCCTGACCCTGATCGGTCCTCCGGGCACCGGCAAGACCTCGATCGGCGAGTCGATCGCCCGCGCGACGGGACGCGAGTTCGTGCGCATGTCGCTGGGCGGCGTGCGCGACGAGGCCGAGATCCGTGGCCACCGGCGGACCTACATAGGAGCGCTGCCTGGCCGACTGGTGCGGGCACTGCGCGACGCCGGGACGATGAACCCGGTGATCCTGCTGGACGAGGTCGACAAGGTCGGCGCCGACTGGCGAGGTGACCCCTCAGCTGCATTGCTGGAGGTGCTCGACCCTGCGCAGAACCACTCCTTCCGCGACCACTACCTGGACGTGGAGCTCGACCTGAGCCAGGTCATGTTCCTGGCGACGGCGAACGTCCCCGACACGATCCCCGGGCCGCTGCTCGACCGCATGGAGGTGATCCGCTTCGACGGCTACACCTCCGAGGAGAAGCTGGCCATCGCAAAGGGCTACCTGTGGCCGCGCCAGCGCGACCGCAACGGCCTGCGCGACGACGAGGTCGAGATCTCCGATGACGTGCTCCGGCTGATCATCGCGGACTACACCCGCGAGGCCGGCGTGCGAAACCTCGAGCGGGAGCTCGGCACCGTTTTGCGCAAGACGGCGACAAGGATCGCCTCGAGCCTGGTCTCCTCCGCGCCTGAGCAGGCGAGCGCGTCCGGCGAGCAGCCGGACGCGACCGCCGAGGTCGCACAGGCGCAGGGGGTCGACGGCGGCGAGCAGCCGCGGTCGGCCGACGGCGAGACGCCACAGGCGCAGGGCGGATCCTCGAAATCGAGTACCGCTCGAGGCGCGATCGAGTTCCCTGTGAAGATCGACGTGGAGATCGTGCGCGACGCGCTCGGCCGCCAGAAGTTCTTCCAGGAGTCCGCGGCGCGCACTGCGACGCCCGGCGTGGCGACCGGCCTTGCCGTGACGGGCGCGGGCGGCGACGTCCTGTTCGTCGAGGCCACGGCGATGAAGAACGGCGGCAAAGGCGGCCTCGTGCTGACCGGGCAGCTCGGCGACGTGATGAAGGAGTCCGCGCAGATCGCGCTCTCCTACGTCCGCGGACATGCCGAGGAGCTCGGAATCGAGGAGCACGCGTTCGAGAACCGTGAATTCCACGTCCACGTTCCCGCCGGAGCGATCCCGAAGGATGGCCCGAGCGCGGGCGTGACGATGGTCACGGCACTGGCCTCGCTGCTGTCCGGGCGTCCGGTGAAGCACACGGTCGGCATGACCGGAGAGGTCACGCTGCAGGGCCGGGTGCTGCCGATCGGAGGCCTGAAGCAGAAGGCGCTTGCCGCTCATGCAGCCGGCCTCACCGATGTGATCCTGCCCGAGCGCAACCGCGGCGATCTCGACGAGATCCCCGAGGAGGTGCGCAAGCAGATGACCTTCCATCCCGTGATGACGGTGCAGGAGGTCCTCGACCGGGCACTGGAGCCTGCACGCGATGTCGCGCCCCTCTCGTAGGTGTGAGCCCGTCCCCATGGAGGTCCGCCAGATGGCGGACCTCCTGGAGCGGCGCTGGCAGCTCTCGATCATCTATGCGGCGTTGAGCGGAGCGATCCGCTTCAACGAGTTCGCCGACGCCGTCGCCGGCATCTCCCCGCGGATGCTGT
The DNA here is from genome assembly GCA_035948815.1 of Solirubrobacteraceae bacterium. GTDB lineage: Bacteria > Actinomycetota > Thermoleophilia > Solirubrobacterales > Solirubrobacteraceae > Palsa-744. The sequence continues at coordinate 6,624 of DASZIU010000116.1, forward strand.
CCGAGCGGCTGCGCGACCTCGAGGCGGCGGGCCTCGTCGAGCGCACCGTGATCCCGTCGAGCCCGCCGACGGTCGAGTACCGGCTCACGGCTCGGGGAAGGCGCCTCGGGCCGATCATCGACGCGATGCGCGCCTACGCCAACGGCCCCGCGAGCTGATCGACGCCGCCAGTCGACCAGCGCGCCGGTGCTCCGCGCGCTGAAAGCTGCAAGCGGCAGCGATCCGCACGCAGCCTCAGGCCGCCGCCCCGACGCGCGCGCGCTCGGGTATCTCGGTGCCGACGCCCCCGAGCTGGCCGCCCGCGCATTCGACCGCCCGAACGCGGCCGTGCGGGTTGCGGATGCCGAGCGCACCGGCGATCCCGCCGATCGCGAGCAGCACCGCGGCGATCGCCATGCCGATATGGAAGCTGTGGACCGAGGCATGTTCGGCGGCCGTCCGCAGCGCATGCGCCGCGGACGGCGGCAGGCCGTGCGCTTGCGGGACGCCGAGTGGCAGGCGCTTGGCCTGTTCGATCGCGGCCTTCCCCGAAGGGCCGAGCGCCACGTTGGCGAGGCTGTTTTCGAGGGTCTTCCCGAACGAGGCCGCGATCGCCGCCCCCACGGCCGCGACGCCGATCAGCCCGGCAACGCGTGCGATCGCGTTGTTGACACCGGAGGCGATGCCCGCCTGCGATTCGTCGACGCCCGCGAGCACGGCGGCCGTCAGCGGCGCGACTGTCATCGCGAGCCCGACGGAGAAGACGAGCAGCGCGGGAAGCACGTCGGAGAAGTAGTTCACGTGCGCGCCCACCCGCTGGAACAACAGCAGCCCCGCAGCCCCCACGAGCGGTCCAGCGCCCATGAACAGGCGTGGGCCATAGCGGTCGGCCAGCATCCCGAAGCGCTTTGACAGGGCGAACATCACAAGCGTCGTCGGCAGGAGCGTGAGACCTGCCTTCAGCGGCGAATAGCCCGCGACCTGCTGGAGGAACAGAGTCAGGAAGAAGAACAGGATCGACAGGCCCGCATACATCGAGAACGTCTCGATGTTCCCTGCGGAGAAGTTGCGGTAGCGGAACAGCCCCAGCGGAAGCATCGGATCCCGCGTCCGCGCCTCGAAGCCGATGAACACGGCCAGCAGGCCGAGACCCGCGATCAGCGGGAGGATCACCCCAGACCATCCCAGAACCGGTTGCTCGATCAGCGCGAACACCGTGGCGCCGAGCCCCGCGGCGCAGAGCGTCGCCCCTGGGATGTCGATGCGCCGCCTCTCCTCGGCCGCCCGCGGCTCGGCGCGCGGGATGACGAGCATGATCAGTGCCGTGCACACGATCACGAGCGGGATGTTGAGCAGGAAGATCAACCGCCACGAGCCGATCGCGAGCAGCTCGCCGCCCACGAGTGGGCCCACCGCGGCCGCGACGGTCCCCCAGGCCGTCCAGCTTCCTATCGCGCCGCCACGCTCGGACTCCGGGAAGGTGCGGACGATCACGGCGAGCGAGGCGGGCGTGAGCAGCGCGCTCGCGACCCCCTGCAGCGTGCGCGCCGCGATCAGGACGCCGATCGACGGTGCGATCGCGCACAGCACCGAGGTGACGCCGAAGCCGACGACGCCGATGGCGAAGATGCGCCTCTCGCCGTACACGTCGCCGAGCGAGCCCCCGATCAGGATCAGCGACCCGAGCGTCAGCAGATAGCTGTTGCCGACCCACTGCTCCCCCGCGAGCCCACCGCCGAGCTGGCGCTGGATCGTCGGCAGCGCGACGTTGACCACGGTGCTGTCGAGAAGGGCGATGCTCGAGCCGAGGATGCAGGCTACGAGCGTCAGGCGCTTGACGGATGCATCGCTGCGGGAGCCCATCCAGCGGGACGGTACTCCACCGCCGTGGCTGGCCCGGCGCCACCGGCGCCGACGGTGACCGCCGACGTGCCCGCCGCGATCTGCACCCGCAACATCGCCGATCCATCGGCGAGCGCTGTCGCGCTCGCACGCTCGAGCACGAGCGCGACGTCCTCGTCGGGCACCGAGCACGCCTGCAGGAAGTGCTCCGCCTGCCCGCCCGCGAGCGCGCGGGCATCCGCGTCGAATTCCTCGACGTAGGTGCGGGCGCCGTTCGAGGTGCCCTGCGGCAGCACGACGCAGGCGGACATGTCGTCGTGGCACGCGTCGGCCTGCTCGCGGACGGCCGCCAGCAGGTCGCCGGCCTGCGGGCTCGGGCCGAGCGTGGGCAGGATCGCACGCAGGCGCTCGCGCCCGAACAGCCCGTCGCCGAGCCGCGCCTCGAGCAGACCGTCGCTGAAGAAGCAGACCTGCGCTCCCTGCGCAAGCGAGATGCGCGTCTGGCGGCGGCCCGTCGGCAGCCCGCAGCTCAGCGCCGGACAGCCACTGATCGCGTCGGGCTCAAAGGACCCGAGGATGATCGGCGTCGGATGACCCGCCGTCGCGTAGGTGAGCTCGCCCGCGCGCGAGTCGAACAGGCCGACCGCGACCGTGACGTAGCGCTCGGCGTTCGGCTCGGTGAGCACGCGGTTGGCGAGCGCGAGCGTCGCGCGCGGGTCGAGCCCCGCCTGCAGGTAGGCGCGGATCGTGAACCGGGTCAGCGCCGCGTCGATCAGAGCCTCGTGCCCGTGCCCGACGACGTCGCCCAGGATCACCGCCACGCGTCCGTCCTCGAGCGCCAAGACGTCGTAGAAGTCGCCACCCGCCCCCGGTCCCTCGGCCGCCCTGTAGGCAGCGGATACGGGAATCCCTGCGACCTCCGGCGGGATCTCGGGCACGAGCGCCGCCTGCATCACCTCGAGGTCCCGAAGCAGCGCCACACGCTGGCGCTCGAGCACCCGCGCCCGGCGCGCCGCCAGCCGCGAGCGCGTGCCGAACCAGAGCGCGGCGAGCAGCAGGGCGAGGATGATCGGCTTGCTCCAGTCCGGCACGGGCAGCGGAAGCGGTATGTGCCTGCCGATCGAGTCGAGCGGGTTACCGGACGTCCCGCTGGCGACCTTCGAGGCTCGCTTGACCGGGCGGGCGTCCCCGGCGGCGGTCGCCCCCGACGCGCCAAGTGCGACTTTCGAAGCGTGGACGCCTCGCAGGACCGGCGCGTTCGTGGCGCCCTTCACGAGCCGGCGCGAGCGCGGGAGGGCGCCGGAGGGCGCGCGTGTGCCCGCGCGGCCCGGCGGGTTCGTGTGCGCCGCGCTGACGTTGGCCGAGGCCCGCGGAAGGCCGCCGCTCACCGAGCCTGCTTCGGACGGCGCCCCGGCGGACGGCGCCGGGCGTGATCCGGTCAGCGTCGGCAGCGGGGGAACGGCCGGAGGGCCGGGCGTCGCCGGGGTGCTGGGTGTGTTCGGGGTCGGCAGGCTCACGCTGGGCGGCACGCTCACGGTTGGCGGGGTCGGAGCCGTGACGGTGACGCCCGGCGTGCTGAGCGAAGGAACCCCGACGGTCGTCCCGCCGGGCAGTGCGACGCTGACGCTCGGGGTGCTGAGCGGTGGGACTCCGAGGCCCGGGACGCTCGGCGCGGAGACACCCGGCAGCGACACGGCGCGCGAGATCCCGCTCACGGGGAGCGA
>DASZIU010000117.1:0-4495 GCA_035948815.1 Solirubrobacteraceae bacterium
CGGGGTCGCTCACGTCACGGTCGAAGGTGCGCTCCCTCGACTCGGAGGCGACCTTGCGCGGCGCGCCGATCGCGCCGTCGTGTTCGAATCGCGCCCGGCGGCCGATGTCGCGGCCGAGGTTCTCCCCGAACCGTTCGGCCAGGTGGCGCTCCGGGGCGGCGCCCACAGCGGCGAGCGTGGTCAGGCCCATCTCGGCCAGCCGCGCAGCCGTCTTGGGCCCGATTCCGGGAATCAGGCCCGGCCGCGACGACGCGAAGCGCTCGCACGCCTGCTCGCGGCTGAGGACGACGAACCCGGCGGGCTTCTCCGCGTCGGAGGCGACCTTCGCGACGAGCTTGTTCGGCCCGATCCCGACCGAGCAGGTGAGCCCGGTCACGTCGCTGATCTCGGCCACGAGCCGGCGCATCGCCGTCCGCGGCGAGTACAGGCCGCCAAGATCGAGGTATGCCTCGTCGAGTCCGACGACCTCGACGAGCTCGACGTGCGAGCGCAGGAGCGCCATCATCCGCGCCGAGACCTCGCGATAGGTCGCGAAATCCGGCGGGATGAATACCGCGTCGGGGCACAGGCGCCGCGCCCTGGAGGCGGGCATCGCCGAGCCCACGCCGAAACGGCGCGCCTCGTAGCTCGCCGTCGTCACGACCGCCCTCGGGCCCGTCCCGGAGACGACGACGGGCTTGCCTCTGAGCTCGGGCCGGCGCCCGAGCTCGATCGAGACGTAGAACGCGTCCGCGTCAAGATGCGCGACGCTCAGCACTGCCTGCTCGCCGGATGTCACACGTGTTGAATCTACCCGCCTGCGCGGCGGCCCGGATCGCCTCGAGACCGGCCGCTCGGCTCAGGCGGTGGGCGCCGGATCGCTCTCCTCGAGCTGCCGCTTCAGAAGCCCGAGCGCCTTCGTGTTGCCCCCGCGCATCTGCATCGCCATGAGCGGCGCCAGCAGCTTGAAGAGGCCCCCCGGGCTCGGGGTCATGACGAGCTTGACGCGCGTGCCGGCACCGTCATCGGAGAGCTCCCACCAGCCGGAGGGCTCCATCGAGCCGGGCCCGGATTTCACCGCCGGCCCGTGCCACGCGAGCTTCGAGGGCGTGAACTCGGTCCACTCGAAGGTGCCCTGCACCCCGCCGCGCTTCATCTGGTAGCCGTACTCGGTCCCCTGCGCGGGGGCGCTGTCGGAGAGCTGCTTGACCCACGCGAAGTCGGTGACGTAGTCCGGGAGCCGCTCGGCATGCGCGATGTAGTCGAAAACGTCAGCCCTTGGCCGGTCGACCGTGATCTCCGCCTCGAGTTGCATCTATACCCCTTTTGTCGATCAATGGAACGCAGGTGGCCGTGTGGACCTCCTGCGTCAGCTCGCTGATCTTGGCAGTCAGCGTGTGGATCTGCTGCGTGAGCGAGGTGTTCTTTTCCAGCATCTCGGTCTGGAACGTCGCGAGCTCCTCGCGGTGGGCCGCCGCCGCTTCCTCGTTTGCCTTGTCGGTTCTCGTCTGCGCCTTCTGGGCGATGATCACCAGCGCGCCCGTGTAGAAGGCGACCGCCGAGAAGACGAGGTTCAAGAGGATGAATGGGGCCGGGTCGAAGCCGCCACCGTTGAGCAGCCCTTTCCAGGAGTTGCTGAGGAAATGGACGACGTGATTGGCGAGAACCCACGCGACGATGACCCCGGAGCTCACGAGCAGGAATCCCACGGTGCCCATGCCGCTCGCGACGGCCTCCGACACGCGCTCCATGAAGCTGCTGCCGCCCGCGTACGGAGAGGCGCCGTGCTTGCTCTCGGCGTAGTGGCGGTGGTGGCGCATCGGATCCCTCGCTGCCTGCTTGGACGTGCTGACGCCCTCCATCTGACCTCCCTATGTCGAGAACCCGCCGGGCTGCGCCTGCAAGCTACCGTCGTCCCCGGCGCCTTCCTCCGCGCTCACAGCGGCCGGCCGCTGCGGGCCGCCGGGTGGGGCTAAGATCCGCGCTCGATCCACGCCGCGCGGCCAAGGAGGCACACGTGACCCCACAGCTCGTCAGCGGCGTCGACTTCGTCGGCGTCCCCACGCGCGACCTCGATGCAGCCGTCGAGTTCTACGGAGGCACGCTCGGTCTGCCCCGCTCGGTGTACGTCAGGGAGCGCAAATACGCCGAGTTCGAGACGGGCAACCTGACCTTGAGCGTCTTCGACGCCGAAGGCTTCGGCCTCGAGCACCGTACGAACCCCAACGCGATCGCCCTGCACGTCGACGACGTCGCCGGCGCCCGCGAGGAGCTCGAGGCGAAGGGCGTCGAGTTCCACGGCGACACGCTCGACACGGGCGTGTGCCACATGGCGTTCTTCTCGGACCCCGAAGGAAACGCCTGGATGCTGCACAACCGCTACGCGCCCCGGGTGACCGAGACATGATCCACGGCGCGCCGGCCGGTGCGCGGCGCCGCCGCGAGGCGCCGGGGATGCGACGCTCTCGTGGCTTGCTCGGATAGGCTCCAAGAGACAGCCATGGACCTGACGTTCACAGCAGAGCAGACGGCCTTCCGCGACGAGCTGCGCAGCTGGCTGGCGGACAACCCCCCCGACCCCGAGCCCACTGAGGGCGGCGAGGACGCGGAGTTCGCGTGGCGGCGGGACTGGCAGCGACGGCTCTATGAGGCCGGCTGGGCGGCGCCGAGCTGGCCGGCCGAGTACGGCGGGCGCGGCGCGAGCCTGGCGGAATCGGCGATCTACTTCGAGGAGATCGGCCGCTCGAGGGTTCCGCTGTCGGCCAACACGCTCGGGCTGCTGCTCGGCGGGCCGACGCTCATGGTGTGGGGAACGCCGGAGCAGAAGGAGCGCTACCTGCCCCCGATCCTCTCCGGCGAGGAGATCTGGTGCCAGGGCTTCTCCGAGCCCGACGCGGGATCGGATCTCGCGTCGCTGAAGACGCGGGCGGTGAAGAGCGGCGACGAGTGGGTCGTGACCGGCCAGAAGGTCTGGACGAGCGGTGCCCAGTACGCGAAGTGGTGCATGCTCGTGGCGCGGACGGACAACGAGGCCGCCAAGCACAAGGGCCTCACCTACTTCCTGATGGACATGGAGCAGGACGCCGTGCAGGTCCGCCCCCTGCGCCAGATCACAGGCGAGTCCGAGTTCAACGAGCTGTTCATCGAGGAGGCGCGGATCTCCAACGCGAACGTCGTCGGCGGCGAGGGCAACGGCTGGAAGGTTGCGCTCACGACGCTCATGAACGAGCGCGCCGGACTCGGCTTCGCGCTGCAGATCCGCCTGCGCCAGCTCCTGGACGACGTGATCGCCCGGGCGGCCGAGCGGGGCCTGCTTGACGATCCGCTCTACGCGGACGAGCTCGCCGAGCTGCATGTGCGCTGCGAGTCGCTTCGGCTGATGGCCTGGAAGGGACTGACCGACGTCGAACGCTATGGCCAGCCCGGCCCCGAGGGCTCGCTGGTCAAGTGGCTCTGGTCGGACACCAACCAGCGTCTGACCGAGCTCGCGGTGGAGATCGTCGGCCCCGAGGCGCTGACCGCCGGAACCGGCTGGAGCTACGAGTTCCTGCGCGCCCGCGGGAACACGATCGAGGGCGGGACCACCGAGGTGCTCAAGAACATCGTCGCCGAGCGCGTGCTCGGCCTCCCGCGACTGAAGTTCGCGGCGTAGGGACGGCATGGACTTCGGCCTCTCAGACGACCAGCGCGACATCCAACGCACGGCGCGGGAGCTGCTCTCCCAACGCGCGAGCCCCGAGCGCGTACGCGAGCACGCCGAGGCCGGAACCACCGACGACGGCCTCTGGCGCGAGCTGTGCGAGTTGGGCTGGCCCGGGATCGCCCTGCCCGAGGAGCCCGGCGGCCAGGGACTCGGCAGCATCGAGCTTTCGATCCTGTGCGAGGAGCTCGGCCGCACGCTGGCGCCGGTGCCCTTCCTTCCGACGGTCCTGGCCGCGACGCTGATCGACCACGCGGGCTCGCCCGAGCAGCGCGAGCGCTGGCTCCCCGGACTTGCCTCGGGAGAGCTCAAGGGAGCCCTGGGATCGACCGTCGAGGGCGCGGCCGAGCTCGTCATCGGCGGCGTCGAGGCAGACGTGATCGTGCTGGTCGACGAGGACGCGGGCGCCCGCCTCCTCACCCCCGATCAGGTCGAGCTCGTCCCGTCGCCGTCGATCGACCCGACGCGCTCAGCGGCGCGCATCAGCGGAGCCGACGACGCCGGAGAGGCGCTGACCGGTGATGTCGCGGGTGGAATCGACCGCGCGCTCGTGGCGATCAGCTCCGAGCTCGTCGGCGTCTGCGACCGCGCCGTCGAGATGACGGTCGCCTATGTCAAGGAGCGTAAGCAGTTCGGCGTGCCCGTCGGCTCCTTCCAGGCCGTCTCACACCGCTGCGCTCAGATGCTGCTCGAGACCGAGAAGGCCCGCTCGACCGCGGCGAATGCCGCGTGGGCGGCGGACGCCGATCCCGCGCAGCTCGCCGAGGCCGCGGCGATGGCAAAGGCCGCCGCGTCAGACGCCGGGCGTGAGGTGAC
>DASZIU010000118.1:0-19749 GCA_035948815.1 Solirubrobacteraceae bacterium
TCGGCCCGTGGGTCAACTCGCGGCGGCGGAACTTCTTCACGGCGATCGTGATCTGGGTCCTGGTCCTGCTCTCTCTCGCGCTGACAGCGGCGACGCTGTTCTCGAACATCTCCTCGACGGCGCTGAAGGCGGGGTTCGCCGCCGGCGCAGCCATCGGCCTGATCGGCGGCGCGACGATGATGCTGGTCGTCCGCCGGTCCCGGCGCCTGGAGCTCGCCGGCCTGCCGTTCGAGCAGCGGGTCGGACGCGAACAGGAGGAGCTGCGACTGGCCGCCGATCTCGGCCTCGCGGTCGTGGCGCCCGCGGGCGCATCGGCGCGCGAGCGCAGAGGCGCCGCGAAGGCCGCGATCGAGCGGGCGCGCAACAGCTTTCAGATGAAGCCGGTGGAGCAGCTGCCCAGGCCCGTGATGAGCCGTCAGCGCTTCGTCGGGCTGGTCGTGCTGCGCAGCTATCTGCTGATCGCGTTCGTGCTGACCGTCGTCAAGATCGCCGGGATCGCGTGAGGGCGCTGGGCCAGCGGCACGGGCGGGGCATCGCGCCGCCCGTGCCGGGCTCGGCCCTTCAGGCTTGAGCCGCCTTCGTCCTACTGGCCGACGGCCCGGCGGTAGCGCGCCACGGCCAGCGGGGCGAACACCACGATGATTGCGATCGCCCAGGCGAACGCGCCCCACACGTTGTTCCCGGCGGGCGCCCCCAGCCACAGCGAGCGGATCGCGTCGACGGTGATCGTGAATGGGTTGACTTCCGCGAACGCGCGCAGTGGTTCGGGCATCGACTGGACGGGCACGAACGCGGAGGAGATGAACGTCAGCGGGAACACGGCGATGAAGCCCACAGAGTTCGCCGCCTCGGGCGTGGAGACGAGCATTCCCAGGAAGGCGAAGACCCACGAGAACGCATACCCGAAGACGAGCAGCACGGCCGCGCCGAGGAGCGCTTCGCCGACGCTCGTGTGAAAGGAGAATCCGATCGCCAGTCCCGTGAGCACGAGGATCGTCGCCGAGAGCGCGTTCGTGAAGACGTCGGCGAGCGTGCGTCCCGCGAGCACGGCTGGGCGTGCCATCGGAAGCGAGCGGAAGCGGTCGATCAACCCCTTGTGAAGGTCCTCGTTCAGGCCGAGCGCGGTGACGAAGCCGCCGAACGCGATGTTCTGCACGATGATCCCCGGGATCAGGAAGTCCGCATAGCTGTAGCCGGGAGTCCTGATCGCGCCTCCGAACACGTAACGGAAGAGCAGCACGAACATGATCGGCTGGACGGTGAACGCGAGCAGCAGCTCAGGAGCCCGGGGCAGTCGCACGAGGTTGCGCTCGGCGATCACGAGCGTGTCGGTCACGAGCCGCCTCATGCGGCGTCCTCGAGCTCGTCGCCGGGCTCTTCTGCGGCGTGGCCGGTGAGCGCGAGGAACACGTCGTCGAGCGTCGGACGTCGAAGCGAGATGTCCTCCACGCCGACGCCCGCCTCGTCCAGTCGCCTCACGGCCTCGATGATCACGCCGCTGCGCCGCCGAACGCCGGCCGTCACCAGCGTGTGATCGCCCGTCGCCACGTCATCGCTCATCGCCGAGAGCGCTCGTGCCGCCGCCTCGGCCTGATCGGCGCGCTCGAGACTGACCTCCAAGCGCTCGCCGCCGACCCGGTCCTTCAGCTCGTCCGGCGTCCCGTCCGCGATCACGCGGCCGTGATCGATGACGGCGATGTTCGTGGCGAGCCTGTCGGCCTCGTCGAGGTTCTGCGTCGTCAGCATCACCGTCGTCCCCTCGGCCACGAGCCGCTCGATCGTCTCCCAGAGCTGCAGGCGGCTGCGCGGATCGAGGCCAGTGGTGGGCTCGTCGAGAAACAGGATCGGCGGTCGGGCGACGAGTGCCGCGGCCAGGTCCAGCCGCCGGCGCATGCCGCCCGAGTAGGTCTTCGCGGGCCTGTTCGCCGCGTCGAGCAGTTCGAAGCGCTCGAGGAGCTCCTCTCCCCTGCCCTTCGCCGCGGCGCGCGACTCACCGTAGAGGCGGCCCACCATCGTCAGGTTCTCGAGCCCGGTCAGGTTCTCGTCGACCGCCGCATACTGTCCCGCGAGTCCGATCCGTTCGCGCAGCCTCGCGGCGTCCCGCACGACGTCGAGCCCGTCGACCGTGGCGCTTCCCGCGTCCGGCTTCAGGAGCGTCGTGAGGATCCGGATGATCGTCGTCTTGCCGGCGCCGTTGGGCCCGAGCAGCCCCAGCACCGTCCCGTGGGCGACCTCGAGGTCGACGCCCACCAGGGCGCGAACCGAGCCATAGGACTTCATCAGGCCGCTCACGCTGATCGCAGCTGCGCGGCCGGCTCGCTGCTCACCGCTGGCCGGACGGCCGGGAAGCTCGGCGACAGAGTCGGAATCGATCGACATCCGCCCAATCTACCGACGATCGGAACGTTGCTCAGAGTGGGCCGAACGGCCCATGCCCGACCGGCGCGGCAGTCCCGGCCGCGCCCTGGGTACCCCCGCTCAGGCCAGCGACGCCAGCCCGATCGTCACGTGGACCCGCATCTGGGCCGGCGTCTCTCCCTCCTCGACGAGCGTGGCGAGCCGAGCGAGCGTCTCGGCACGGCGCTCGTCGGGCAGCCCTGCGATCCAGCTGACCGAGGACAGATACGCGACGATCGCCCCGGCGTCCGTCGCCTGCGAGCTCGTGATGCGGAGCTCACGCGGCGGGGTCCAGCCGCCCGCGGCGCGCACCGCGTCCTGCCAGGGCGGTCCGTCGAACTGGGGATGCTCGGGGCGCAGACGCTGCACGAGCGCGCCGAGCTCCTCCGCCCACGTCGTGCCCCTCCAGTCGGGAATCGTCGACAGCACGGCCAGGCCGCCCCGCGGGCGCAACACGCGGCGGATCTCCTCGAGCGCCGCTCGCTGGTCAAACCAGTGAAATGCGTCCGCCGCGGTGACGGCATCGACCGATCGGTCCTCGAGCGGGATCTCCTCGGCCGTGCCCTCGCGGACACGGGCCGCCCCGACGCGCTCGGCGAGCTTCTCGCGGAGCGCCGCCTGCGGCTCGACCGCGAGCACCTCGAAACCTCCCGCCAGCAGCGCCCGGCTGAGCTTTCCCGTGCCGGCGCCAAGGTCGAGCACAGGCGCGTGCGGAGCAAGTCCAAGCTCGGCGGCGATCGCACCGACGACCGCCGGTGCGTACTCGGGGCGGCCGCGCTCATAGCTGTCGGCGACGGACGCGAACTGCTCTGCGAGCGGGTGCAATGTCACGGCAGCGCAGCCTACTAGCCGCGTGCGCTCAGCCGGCGGCCTCGGCGCGAGCGCGCTCCCGCAACTCGATCCGGCGGATCTTGCCGGTAAGCGTCTTTGGCAGGTCGGGCACGAACTCGACCAGGCGCGGATAGGCGTACGCGGACAGACGCTCGCGCACGAACGCCTTGATCTCCTCGCCGAGCTCCTCGGAGGGCACATGACCGTCCGAGAGCACGATGAAGGCCTTGACCACGGCTCCGCGACGCTCGTCCGGCGCGGCCACCGCGGCCGCCTCGGCGACGGCGTGATGCTCGAGGCAGACGGACTCGACCTCGAACGGTCCGATCCGGTACCCGGCGGCGATGATGACGTCGTCGGCGCGCCCCTCGTACCACACGTACCCGTCCGCGTCCATGCGGGCGGCGTCCTTGGTGTGAAACCACTCGCCGCCGAAGGTCTCGATCGTCGCCTCCGGCAGCCGCCAGTAACCGAGCGGGTAGTGCGGGTTCGATCGGGCGCGCAGGCAGATCTCGCCCCGCTCACCGCTCGGCAGCGGCCGCTCCTCCTCGTCGAGGATCGCAACCTCCCAGCCCGGCATCGGGCGTCCCATCGACCCCTCTCTGACCTCCATCCAGGGGAAGTTCCCACACAGCGGATAGGACTCGGTCAGGCCGTAGTAGTCGAGCACCGTCACCCCGTACTGGCTGCGGAACCAGCGGATCGCCTCGGGGTTCAGCGGCTCGCCCGCCGAGCAGACGATCCGGAAGCGCTGGGGATAGCGCTCGCGCGCGTCGTCGATCGCCATCATCGAGCGGATCGCGGTCGGCGTCGCGAACACGTTGCTGGCCCGATGGCGCGAGAGGAAGTCCAGTTGCCTGCGCGGATCGAAGCCGCCCTGGCGCTGGTAGACGAGCTGCACGGCGCCGAGTCGCCACGGGCCGAGCAGCGGGCAGATGCCTGCGGCCCATGCCCACTCGCCCATCCCGTGGAACCGCTCTCCGGCCCGTACGTCGTGGCAGTGAACGAACTCGTTGTGGGCGAGCAGGTAGCGGTGCGCGTGGACGATCCCCTTCGCAAGCCCGGTGGTCCCGGATGTGTAGTAGAGCTGCGCCGGATCATCGGCCGAGGTCTCGAGCGTCGGGCAGCTCTCGCTCTCGGCGGCGAGCGCGGCCGCGTCGAGCACGAGAACGCTCGGGACGTGCGGGCCGTGGAACCGCTGTGCATTCGCTGCGTCGGTGACGAGCACCTTCGGCTCGGAGTCGCGCAGGCGGTGGGCGATGCCCTCGTCACCGTAGAGCACCGACATCGACAGCAGGATCGCCCCGAGCTTCCAGGTGGCGAAGAACACTGCCGCCGCCTCGGGGGTCGCGGGCAGGACGACCGCGACCCGGTCCCCGCGCGTCACCCCGAGCGCCGCGAGCAGGTTCGCGGCCTGGTTCGAGAGCGACTGGAGCTCGCCCCAGTGGACCTCGCGCACGGCGCCGTCGTGACGCTCGTGGACCATCGCCAGCGCATCGGAGGCGTGCCGGTCGCAGACATCGGCCGCGATGTTGTAGCGCGCCGGCACCTCCCAGCGATGCTCGCGGCAGGCCTGCTCGTAGCGCCCGTCTCCGGCCACTCCCATGGCCCGGACCTTACGCGCTCCTGCTCAGGTATCGCACGAGGCCGTGGAAGCTCTGCTCGGGCGGCATCGCCTGCTCGTAGGCCATCGCGGTCTCGCGGCTCGAGGAGCCGGCGACCTGCGCGCGGATCGCGGCGGCGAAGGCGGGTTCGTCGAGCTCACGGGCCATCGCCTGCGCCCGGTCGAGCTGCTCGCGCAGCTCCTGCAGATGCCCGCCCACCTCCTCGTAGGCCCCGAAATGCGTCACCGCGAAGCTCCGTGGGCGCCACGCCTCGATCAGCTCAAGCGAGGCACGCCACGCGTCGAGGTCTATGTCCGGCGGCGGCGTGGGCGCCAGCACCCCGCCCTCGCCGATGCGCACACCGGTCACGTCTCCGGTGAACGCACGACCGCTGGGCTCGTGTAGGTAGGAGACGTGGTGAGAGGCGTGGCCGGGGGTGTAGGCGACACGGAAGGGCCCGAGCGACTCGCCGCCCACGAGCACCCTCACCCGCTCCCGCGGTACCGGCAGCACCTCTCCCCAGAGGCGCTCCATGTCCCGTCCGTAGAGCCGGGTGGCGCTCTCGAGCAGCCTCGTGGGGTCGATCAGGTGTTGCGCCCCGCGCTCGTGGACCCAGACCTCGGCGTCCGGGAAGCGCCGCAGCAGCGCGCCGGTGGCGCCTGCGTGATCGAGATGGATGTGGGTGAGCGCGATCGTCCTGGGGGGACGCTCCTCGAGCCTCGGCAACAGCGTTCGCAGGCAGCTGCCTGGCCCCGGATCGACGATCACCTCCCCCACCCGCCACGCGCCTATCACCCTCTCTCGCCCGAGATGCAGCAGGTCGATGAGCTCTGGCTCGGCGGAGATGCTCGCGGACATTAACGCGTGGGCTCCGCCTTCGCGATGATCGCTACGCGGAGGCCGGCTCGCCGCTCATCGCCTGCTCGTAGACGAGGATCGTGACGCCGTCGCCCGGCCAAGGCGGACAGAACTCATCGGCCGGTGTGAGTAGGGCTCGGGAGCGGCTCGTGCGCAACCCGGGACATTTGATCGGCTGTCCGAGAGCGGGCCGCCAGATTTGGGACCGGCGTCCAATGCGAAGTCGCCGCGCGAGCGCGAGGATCACGGTGCATGCCACGCATCCTCATAACAACAGAACCAGGAGAGGCACCGGACGCCCTCGTGATGCTCAGCGAGCGGATCGCGACGAGCGACCTCGCGAGCGAGCACTTCGCAGCGCAGCTGATCCAGAGAATCAACTGGGCACTGGCGGACGCCGAGAGCAACGAGTGCGAGCCAGCCGGCGGGCAGGGCGCGAGACGGCGCGGGACGATCGCCGCCGCGTTCATGCAGGCGCCGCTGCTCGCGCCCGCGCAGTCGCGACCGGGCCTCGCCTAGCGTCCCGCGCCGACCCTCGCCCGAGCGGGCCGCTCAACCCGCGGCCATGGCCTCCGCCGCGCGCCGGGACATCTCCTCCGGGGCCACGTCCTCGACGTGCGTCGCGACATCCCAGCGGTGACCGAAGGGATCCTCGAAGCGCCCGACACGATCGCCGTAGAAGCGGTCTTCCACCGGGTTCAGTGCCTTCGCGCCCAGCTCCACGGCTCGCTCGAAGGCGCGGTCGGCATCCTCGACGTAGACGTGCAGCGACACGGGGGTTCCGCCGATCGTCCTCGGCCCGCGAACGTCCATGTCGGGGTTTTCGTCGGCGAGCATGATCATGGAGTCCTCGAGCGCGAGCTCGGCATGCCCGACTCTTCCGTCGGGGCCGGCCATGCGCATGCGCTCGGTCGCCCCGAGCACCGCGGTGTAGAAGTCGATCGCGCTGTCGGCACCGTCGACGATCAGGTAGGGCGTGACGCGCGGGTACTCGTCGGGAATCGGCTTGGGCATCGCCGGACCTCCTTGAGTCGGGGATTGTCGCGCTGCAGCGACGCTCGACCTCGGCCGGCCGGCGCCGCCACCAGATACCGTAGCGCCGGAGCGCCGTGCACGGGCGCGCGTCAGCTCGCCGGTGCGGGGACCTGCTGGGTGATGCAGTGGATGTTGCCGCCACCGAGCAGGATCTCGCGCGCGGGCACACCGACGACCTCGCGGTCGGGAAAGCAGGCCCGCAGCACATCCGCGGCACCCTCGTCGGAATGCGGGTCGAGGAGCGGAAAGACGACGCGTGAGTTGCCGAGGTAGAAGTTCACGTACGAGGCGGCCAGCGGGTCGCCCGCGCGGCGCGGGACGGTGCCGGGCACCTGGTCGACGCCGCTCGCCTCCTCCTCGGTGATCGAGCTCGGCGGCGGCGAGCGGATCGTGATCACCTCGAGCTCGCGCCCGCGAGCGTCGGTCGCCGAGCGCAGCCGCTCGAGGGCATCCCTTGAGACGGCGTGCTGCGGGTCCTCCTCGTCCTCGCTGTCAGCGAGGAGCACCACTCCCGGACCCACGAAGCAGGCGAGGTTGTCGACATGACCGTCGGTCTCGTCCCCGCAGAGGCCGCGCGCGAGCCAGATCACCTTGCGCGCACCGAGGTAGTCACACAGCAGCCGCTCGACCTCCTCCCGGGTGAGGCCCGGGTTGCGGTTGGCATTCAGCAGGCACTCTTCGGTGCTGAGCACCGTTCCCTCGCCGTCGACGTGGATCGAGCCGCCCTCGAGCACGAGCGGCGCTCTGTAGCGATCTGCCGCTTCGATCTCGAGGACCTTGCGAGCGACACGATCGTCCTGGTCCCAAGGGAAGTACAGACCTCCCTCGAGGCCGCCCCAGGCGTTGAAGCGCCAGTCGACTCCGCGCCTGCCCCCGGCGGGGTCGACCACGAACGTGGGCCCGGTGTCGCGCATCCACGCGTCGTCGGTCGACATCTCGACGACTCGGATCGACGGCGAGAGCAGCGAGCGGCAGTGGTCGAATTGGGCCGAGGAGACCGCCATCGTCACCGGCTCGGAGGCGGCGATCGCCTCCGCGACCGCCGCGAACGCCGCCTGCGCCGGCTTTGCCCCGAGACGCCAGTTGTCCGGCCGCTCCGGCCATGCCATCCAGCATCCGGAGTGCGGCTCGAACTCCGCCGGCATGCGATAGCCGTCGGACGCCGGGATCGAGCTGAGCGTGGCGCTCACGCTCGCCGCGTCCGCCCCTTCACGGGGGCTGGGGATGTCTGCAGGGCGGCGATCGACAGAGCCTAGTCGAGCTTCTCGCGCCGGCCGGCGGGCTCGCGCGAGGCCGCGCGGCGAGCGAGCGCCTACAGTGCCTTTCGTGGCCGAGAGGATCCGCCTGATCGACGCCGGCGCCCCGCTTCCATCGCCGGCACGCACGCGAGCCTCGCGGAGGCAGACGATGCGCGTCGGCGCCGTTCAGGAGCGGTGGCGTCCCGATCCAGACGAGCACGCCGAGGCGCTCGCCGCCGGGATCAGGCGCGCGGCGGGAGCGGGCGCCGAGCTCGTCTGCCTGCAGGAGCTGACGCTCAGCCGCTACTTCGCCGCGGACCCCCGAGGCCCGCGGGCGACCGGCGTCGAGCCCGAGGAGCTGCCCGGCGGACCGACGTATCGCTTCGCGGCCGAGATGGCGGCCGAGACGGGCGCGCACGTGCACGCGTCCCTCTACGAGCGGGCCGAGGGCGACGACGGGCTTGGATACAACACCGCGATTCTCGTGTCCCCCGACGGGCGCCTGGTGGGTCGCACCCGTAAGCTCCACATCCCGGTGACAGCCGGATATCACGAGGATCGCTACTTCCGGCCGGGACCCAGCGACGGCGACCCGTTCTCGCTCGTCACACTCGGGCCCGCGCACCTCGGCCTGCCAACCTGCTGGGACCAGTGGTTCCCCGAGGTCGCCCGCGCGTACAGCCTCGAGGGCGCCGATGTGCTCGTGTACCCGACCGCGATCGGCTCCGAGCCCGATCACCCCGATTTCGACACGCAGCCGCTCTGGGAGCAGGTGATCATCGGCAACGCGATCGCCAACGGCGTCTTCATGGTGGCCGTCAACCGGATCGGCGAGGAGCCCCCGCTGCGCTTCTACGGCTCCTCCTTCATCTGCGACCCCTATGGCCGCAAGCTCGTGCAGGCGCCTCGCGACGCGCCGGCGGTGCTCGTCGCCGAGCTCGACCTCGATCAGCGCGAGGACTGGCTCGAGCTGTTCCCATTCCTCACCACCCGCCGCCCCGACGCCTACGCGCGACTGGCCGAGCAGAGCGCGGAGCTCATGAACGAGCGCTGAGCGGGGCGGGGCGCCGGCTGGCCGCCCGCGCCGTCAGCACCCTCCTGCGCCGTCAGCACCTCCTGCGCCGTCAGCACCCTCCCGCGGCTCGCAGACGCGAGCGGTAGACCTGCATGTCGGCGTGGTTGAAGTCGCTGTGGGTCTGGGTCCGCAGGGCCGCCACACGCTCGTGGTGGTACGGGCTCGAGAGGCTCTCGTTGTGCCCGATCACGTCGGACAGCCCGATGTGGAACCGGCATCGCAGCCACCGCACGAGCTTCAGGCTGGCTCCGATCTGCGCGCGGTCGGCGAGCACTTCGCCGTCGCTGTAGCCGACGTGCTCGATCCCGATCGCCGTCCAGTTGAGCCCGACGGTGTGGCGGCACATGATCCCGAGCGGCACGAGTTGGCGGATCACGCCATGCCTGTCGATCACGAAGTGGGCGCAGGTGCCGGGGAGCTCGTGCAGCTCCGAGTCGGGCACGTCCGGCGCGAACGTGTTGAAGGTGGACTGGAAGTCCGGCGTCTCGGTGTAGTGGATCACGATCACGTGCGGGGCGATCAGGCGGTAAGTGTGAAGTCCGTAGTGGCGGACGGCGTATTCGGTCATCTCCGCCTTGCGCCGTGTGCCGAACGGGATCGGGGTCTGCACGATCGTCGGGCGCGGGGGGCCGGCCGACGCGGGCGGTGCGGCGCTCACGCCCGGTTGGGTTCCGCCTGCGATGGTCGGGGCGGAGGCGGCGCGGGCGCTTGCAGTCGCGGCCGAGGGCGCGGGCCTGGACGGCTCGCCCGTCGCCGCGGCGCCCCCGCAACCGGCCGCGAGCGCTGCGCCCAGCAGCGACAGCGCGATGATCGCGCCGAGCCAATGGGGGCAGCGGCGCGGGTCGAGCGTGCGCCGGGAGACGCCCGCGTGCCCCTCGCGGCGGGGGCATGGGGCTGCGGGGCTCAACGCGGACGGGCTTGCCGTCGAGGGAGTCGAATCATTAGCGGCGATTTAGGAAGTATTGCCGCACAAACGGATCTGCATGGGTGTGAACACGCATTGCACACACGACGACCGCGACGACCGCGCTCGGGCGGACGTTCACCTCAACCAGCGAAAGGAACATGATGCTTTACAGAAGTAAGCGCGCCGAGCGCCCGCGACGGGAAGGTGTGAGAGCCATGCTCGGCAAACGCGCAAGGACCATGACCGGGCTGCTGGGAGCCGCGGGAGCCGCGGCGCTGATCGCGGGCTGCGGAAGCTCGGGCAGCGGCTCGACGTCGCGCTCGACCTCGACGCCGGCGGCCACGACACCGGCCCCCGCGGTCGCCGCGCCCCACCCGGCGACAGCGTCTAAGACGACCCACAAGCCGGCGGAAATGCACACATCGACCCCCGCACCGGCACCCGCCCAGGCGACCGAAACGCACACGCAGGAAGCCGCTCCGCCGCCTCAGCACACCGAACGCAAGGAAACGCCGCCTCCGGCTCCCGAACGGACGCACACCACTGAACAGAAAGCGCCGCCCGCCGAAAGCGGGGGCATACCGCAGAACAACGGCGGCGACGGGGACGCCGACAACAACGGCGGCCCGAGCGACGGTGATGGCAACGTCTAGCCGACGCTCCCGCAGGACAGCAGCTCTGATCGCGGCGGCGCTCGTCTCCGGCGTCGCCGCCGCGATCGCCGTCGCCTCCGCCCCGTCCGGGCGCTCCGGGGCGCGAGCCTCCGCCGGCGCGCAGGGAGGCGGTCGGGGCGCGCCCACCGACGCCTTCTCGCAGCTGGCCGCGCGGCCCGCGCCCGGCGGCTGGGTGAGCGCGACGATCGCATCGGGCACCGCGACGCTCTTCTACCCACCGGGTTGGAAGCCGATCCCCGGAGACCGCGGCACCGTCACCGCCTCCCTGCGCGACAACGCGGGGCGCTACCGCGGATATCTCAATGTGACGCCGCGCCAGGGCGAGGAGCAGCTCGCGGGATGGGCCGCCTTTCGCACCGGGCGCAACCGCTCCGAGGGTGACGCGAACGTACGGCTCGTGGCCTCCGCCGAAAACCTCTCGATCGCCGGCGCGCGGGCTTCCTGCGTGATCGACGACTACCTGTCGCGCGTGGGAGCGCACCCCTACCGGGAGCTCGCGTGCATCCTCGCGGGTCCCCGAGCGACGAACGTCTTCGTCGGCGCGGCGCTGCTGTCGGACTGGCCGACGCTCGGGCCCGTCATCGACCGGTCGGCCTCTGCCCTGGTCGAGCTCTGACAGCGTCGGGCCTCGGCGGCCTCAGGCCTGCAGGGCGCTACGCCGCTACTGCCAGTATTTCTCGACCGTGTTGCTGTCGCGAACCTCGGCCTCGTCCGGATCCTCGCCGGCCGCGCGGCGTGCGCGGCGCTGGCGCAGCAGATCCCAGCAGCGGTCCAGCTCGACCGAGACCGACTCCAGCCGGCGGCGGTCCTCATCGAGCGCCTCGTCGCGGACAGCGTCCACCTCCTCGCCGTGCTGGAGGGCGTGCTCCTCCCGCACGAGGGCCTCGATTCGCGTCAGGATCGACTCGTCGTCCATTCCGTCAGAGTACCCCGGCTAAGACCTCTCCGCCTCCATGACCGCGGGGTCCGGCGCGTCGACGGGCGCACCGCGCAGAAGCGCGCTCCAACGCTCGGGCGTCAGACGCGAGGGCCGCGTCTCCTCGAGGAACTCGAGCACCGTCGCTGCGAAGCGATGCGGGTCGTCGATCTGCGGGAAGTGACCTGCCTCCTCGAACGTGACGAGCCGGCTGCCGGGCATCCGCTGCTGCGCGCGGCGGCCGTGGCCGGCCGGGATGATCGCGTCGCGCTCGCCCCACAGCAGGAGCGTCGGCATGCCGACCGCCAGATAGAGCCGATCGCTCGCGTCGATGCGCTGTCCGCTGAAGTTGACGACGGATCGAAGCGTGTCTAGGAACGCGGCGCGTCCTTCGCTGTCGGCGAGCGTCGCGAAGCCTCGCCCGACCTCGCCGAGATCGGGGGTGAAGCGTAGCCCGAGCCGCCGGAGAGTCGCCACGCCCGCGCGCCCGAGCGCGGTGACCGGGCTGATCGTGGCCGCAATCACGAGCTCCGAGCCGGGCAGCGTGGCCGCCCTCAGCAGCAGGTTCACCGTGCGCCCGAGCCCGCCGCTCGATACGAGCACGAGACGCTCGGTGCGCTCGGGGAACATGTAGGAGAACTGCATCGCGACCCCGCCGCCGAGCGAGTGGCCGACCAGCGTGGCGCGGTCGTGACCGAGCTTGACGAGCAGGTCTCGGAGCGTGCACGCCAGCGAGCCGAGCGAGTAGTCGCCGGGAGCCTTGCCGGAGGCGCCGTGGCCGGGCAGGTCCGGGGCGATGACCGTCGCTCGCCGTGCGAGCAGCGGCAGAGTCGCGCGCCAGGCCTCGCTGTCGGAGGCGATCCCGTGGATCAGCAGGACCACCGGGCCGTCTCCGGCCGTGAGGTAGGAGACGGTCCGGCCGTGGAGCATGGTCTGCTCGCGCCGCGGCTCGAGATCACGCAAGGGTGTGGCGGCCTTCATCGTTTCACCTCCGTCGGTTACCGGGCGCCAATTCTCTCTCGCCGGGTGGATGACACACCAGCACCGGCCGGCGAAGTCTTCCGACTTTGCGTGATCTATACCCGTCCCGCGCCCGCAGGTTTCAGGTTTCAGCGGCCGGCGTCGTGGGTAGCTGTGGCTCCGTCGTGGGGGAAGGTGCGAAACGGGGTAGGCGGCTGCGGGCCGCCCTGGCGGGGCTCTGCGCCCTCGCGGCGCTCTCGGCGGCGCTCTCGGGCGCGGCTGCGAGGGCCGCCGAATGCGGGGGCTTTGAAAACCCGTGCTCGCATGAAACCGCGCAGCAGTTCGGATACGGCAGCGTCCAACGGCAGGACACGCCGAGCGACCCGAGCTACGACCAGGCTGAGCCCGACACGCAGCAGCCGCCCGAACGGCGATCCTCGAACCTCTTCGACGAGCGCTTCGATCTGTTCGGCTTCCCATCCCAGCTGACTCGCGGCGCGATCTACGCGGTTGGCCCCAACGCCGGCAAGCCGATGGTCGCCGGCTTCAATGCGGCCGGCGCCTGGAAGGCCGAGCGTGGGCGCCCCGAGACGACCATCGCGATCCTCGACACCGGCATCAACTGGGCCGAGCGAGGGCTGCGGACGAAGATCCACCTGAACACCGGCGAGCTGCCCTACCCGCAGCACGCCGACGGCAGCTCCTGCGGCTCCTATGACTGCAACGGCGACGGCGTGGTCAACGTCGAAGACTGGGCGCATGATCCACGCGTGAGCCTCTCCTACGCCGGGCGCATCGGACCCGCCGGGCTGATCACGGCACAGGATCTGATCCACGCGTTCGGCAACTGCCAGATCGACGGCGAAACCCATCTCGTCGTCCAGTGCGTGCCCGGACAGCACTTCGACAACGACCACAACGGCTTCGCCAACGACATCGCCGGCTGGAACTTCTTCGACAACAACAACGAACCGGCGGACCTCTCGAGCTACTTCGCGGCCCACCACCATGGGACCGGACGCGCGCTCGACGCCGCCGAGCAGGGCAACGACGGCGAAGGCTCGATCGGCGTCTGCCCGCGCTGCCAGATCATGCCGATCCGGATCTGGGACACGTTCGTCTCCGACGCGAACACCTTCGCGCTCGGGGTCGTCTATGCGACCGACAACGGAGTGAAGGTCGTCGAGGGGGCCAACGGGAGCCTGTACCACTCGGCGTTCGCCGAAGCTGCGTCGCGCTACGCCTATGACCACGGCGTCGTGCAGACCTTTTCGGGCGACGACCTCAACACGGCCAACCACAACTACCCCGCCAACTACGGTCACGCGATGCTGATCCAGGGGACGGTGCCGGACACGGTCGGCCTGGGATCCAGCTCGGCCGAATGGGTGAAGGCAGAGAAACTGTGCGGCGCCACCGGCCAGCCTGCCTGTCTCGGCTCGAACGCCCCGGTCAGCACGTTCTTCCGTGGCGCCAACACGACGCAGTACGGCGGCAAGAGCTCGATCTCGATGGAGGGGCCGACCGGCTCGGTCAACACGAGCAAGGCCGCGGGCGCTGCCGGGCTGGTGGTGAGCGCGGGGCTCGACCACGGCACGCCGCTGCGGCCCGACGAGGTTCGCGAGCTGCTCGAGCAGACGGCCGAGCGCGCGCTCGAAGGCAACACGACGGGCGCGGGCGTGGCCGACCCCGCCGCCAACCCGACCCTCCCCTCAGACCAGCAGTGGACGCCGCACTTCGGCTGGGGCCGAGCCGACGTCGGCGCCGCCGTCGGCGCGGTCATGAGCGGAGACATCCCGCCCGAGGCCGCGATCAACTCCCCGGACTGGTACGCGCCGCTGACCGGGACGAGCGTGACGATCGGTGGCCTCGCACGCGCGCGGTTCGCCGCCGGCGGACGCCTGCACTGGAAGCTCATGTGGGGCGCCGGGCAGGCGCCATCGTCCTGGACGACGGTCAGCGAAGGCGACTCGAAAGGCACCGTCACCGACTTCGGGGCGATCGACCTGACGGCCGTTCGCAGTGCGCTGGCGAGCTACGTCGTGCCCCCCGACGCGGGCGGGCCGACCTTCGCGGCCGCGGCGCCGAGCCCTTTCCAGCACGAGTTCACGGTGCAGCTTGAGGTGAGCGGCCAGGGCATCCCGATGACGGGCATCGACCGGCGCGTGCTCGATACGTTCGCCGACCCCACGCTGCTCCCCGGCTATCCGAAGCGGCTCGGCAGCGGCGGAGAATCACCCACCCGCTTCGCCGACCTGAAGGGAGACAACGTCCAGGAGCTGATCGTCCCCGCCGAGGACGGGACGGTCAACGCCTACCTGCCGAAGGGCTCGGAGCTGCGCGGTTGGCCGGTTCACACCGAAACGGAGCAGGCCGCGCTCGGGCACTCGGGCTCGCCGGCCCTCGCCGCGCTCGGGCTGCCGCGCGAGCCGCCGCGGGGGCCGCTCATCGCCGACCTCGGCGGCAGGGGCGAAGCCGACGTGATCGTCGCCGCGGGGACCCACGTGTACGCATGGCACGGCGACGGCAAGCCCGTGTCCGGGTTCCCGGTCTCCTCCAACGCCGCCTTCTGCGGGCCGGCGCTCGAGAACGACAACAGCCACCCGAAGTGCGGCTTCCTCGCGGCGCCGGCGCTCGCCCACCTCGAGGGCTACGGCCAGCCGCCGGACATCGTCGAGCCAAGCCTCGACGGCCACCTGTACGCGTGGCGCGCCGACGGCACACCGGTGCCCGGCTACCCGGTGGCGCTGGTCGACCCCGCGCAGGTGGCGGCGGGCAAGCAGATGATCGCCGAGTCGATCAACGAGGCCGCGATCGGAGACCTCACGGGAGCCGGCCACGACGACATCGTCGTCGCCAGCAACGAGGTCTATGGGGCGCCGACCTCGAGTGAAGACGTGAGCTTCGCGGGCGTGACCGCATCGGCGGCCGGCAGCAGCGGGCGCCTGTATGCGATCGACGGGTCCAGCGGCAAGATCCTCCCCGGCTGGCCCGTCGCGACGCCGGGCATCATCCAGAACGTGCTGCCCTTGGTCGGCCCCGGCCAGGACGCGGCGATCGCGAAGATCGGCGGCGAAACTGCGATCGTCGCCTCCACCACGGGCGGCGCGCTCCAGGAGCTCAGCCCGAGCGGCAAGACGATCCGCACGATGCAGCAGACCGGCCCGCAGGCGTTCGGCGCCGCCTCGGATGCCACCGACCGCACCGGCGCGCTGAACCTGTTCGAGTCCGCCTCGGTCGGCGACCTGCTCGGCACGGGCACGCCCGACGTCGTCAAGTACGAGCTCTCGCTCGGTCAGGCCGCGAACCTGCTGCTCGTCGGCCAGAACTTCCCCTACAACCATCTGATCGGCGCCTTCGACGGGTCGACCGGAGCGACGCTGCCTGCCTTCCCGACCATCACCGACGACTACCAGTTCCTCTCGGCCAACGACGTCGCGAAGCTCGATCCCGAACTCCAGAGCAACCAGATCCTCGCCGGGACGGGCCTCGGGCTGCTGCACGCATACGACGGCGCGACGGGCCTCGACGTGCCGGGCTTCCCGAAGCAGACCGGCGGCTGGCTCGCCGCCCCCGCCTCGCTCTCCTTCGACGGCCGCCTGGCCGACATGACTCGCGAGGGATATCTGTTCGCGTGGCAGACACAGGCCCCCGCCTGCCAGCCGCAATGGCCGACGTTCCGCCATGACCAACAGAACAGCGGCAACTACAACCACGATGGGACGCCGCCGAACGCGCCCTCCAACTTGGCCATCGCCGCGCTCGGCGGCCGCCACTTCCGCATCTCCTTCACCGCCCCGGGCGACGACGGGCCGTGCGGCACTCCCGCCTCCTACATCACCCGCCTGGGAGCCAAGCGCGTCGAACCCGGCCTCGGCCCGCCCACGGCCGGCGGCAGCAGCTTCAGCGCCGAAGTGACGCTTCCGCGCGGGGGGCGCAGGCTCTCGATCCAGGCGCTCGACAAGGGTGGGAACCTCGGCCCCGCGGCGAGCGTGGCGGTGCCCTAGCGGATGCCGATGGCGGCTCGGATCAGGGCGCGATCGCCCGTCGCCAGGCGGCTCGTCGCGTCAGCGCTTGGAATCACGTCCGCGATCCTCGCCGCGGCCGCGCTCGCGGCCGCGTCGGCCCGGGCCGCCTCGCCGCTCGAAGCGGGCGCCGCCGCGACCGACGTCACGCCGCCCCCCTACACGAGCGCATCCGACGCCGCCTTCGTGCCCGTGTGCGGAACGAGCCCCGAACAGGTCGCCCAGCTCTGGCCGGGACCGCGCAGGTTCGCGTTCGAGAAGCCCTACGTGGACGTGCTCGGGAAGGGACGCTGGGCGCCGGGGGATCCGTTCTGCGACGCCGACCACACCCACCGCTACGAGGCTCCCTACATCGCCGGAGGCAGCGGCCAGAACCACTGGCCGACGAGCGTCGAAGCGGGCAACGGCCCGGCCGCGCGCGCGATCGTGTTCTCCGCGCAGGGCCGGCGCGTCGCGCTCGTCGCGGTCGACTCGATTGGCTTGTTCAACACGACCATGGACCGGATCCGCGGCGAGGTCGCGCAGCTCGACCCCAGCCTGAGCGAAGTGTTCGTCTCGAGCACCCACGACGAGTCGGCGCCAGACCCGATCGGCCTGTGGGGACCCGACGGCGGCGACCTGCCCAACCACCCGGAAACACCCGCCGCGACCAGCTCCGGGGTCGACGAGTACTACATGAGCTTCCTCGTCGACCGCGTCGCACACGCAGTCGTGGCCGCCGACGCCGCACGCAGGCGCGCGACGCTGAAGGTGGCAGTCGGCGCGATGCCGTCGAACACGCAGAGCTGCTGGTCCTCCTATCCCTACATCGACAACCAGGCGATGCCCGTCATGCAGGCCCGCGACTCGGGCGGCCGGGTCATCTTCACGCTCGCCGACGTCAGCACCCACGCGGAGACGCTCGCCTTCTCCGGCGTGCCCTCCTACATCTCCACGTTGTCGGCCGACTGGCCCGGAGCGATGCGCGGCGCGTTCGAGTCGCGCTGGCCCGGCAGCGTCGGCGTGGAGGTCGCAGGCATGGTCGGCAGCGTCGAGACTCCGACCCTCTACATGCCCGAGAGCACGCAGGTCCTGCGCGTTCCGGGCCCGCTGCATGGCGTGAGCGGCAATCCCGACGGATGCTCGAGCGTATATCCGAACCCTTCGTCGGGAACTCCCGTCTCGGACGCGCGCGCGTTCGTCTCGGCGTACGGGCAGAGCGTCGCGGACACCGCCGCCGCGGCGCTCTCGTCGAGCGCCCGCACCCTGGCCCCGGGGTCCGTCGAAGGCCAGTCGACGGCGGTCTGCACGAGGCTCGAAAACAACCTCTTCGTGGCGGCGGCCGGGGCAGGACTGTTGCCCGACCGCCCGCTCTACTCCGACCCGGCGTGCAGCGTGGGCGTGCAGACGAGCGCCGGCCCCGAAACGGCCGCGAAGCCGTCCTCCCCGGGCTCCTCCGAAGGAAGCTCGCCCGTCTACCTGAAGACCAACGTCGGCGTTGTGACGATCGGGCCCATCCAGCTGGCGTACTCGCCGGGCGAGGTGTTCCCGTTCACCGAGCTGCGCGGGCCGATCGACGAAGCCCAGATGCCGTTCCCGACCAACTGCTACGAACCCAGCACGAACAACTTCTCGTGCGGGAGCCCGCTGCCGATGACTCCCTGGATCTCAGCCGAGATGAACAGGCCCTACCGCTTTCTCGTGGGCCTCGGCGAAGACATGATCGGCTACCTCTTCCCCCCCGGCAACTTCGTCGGCACGCAGGGCGAGACGGGCACGCAGCCCTGGTTCGCCTACGAGAACAGCGGCCAGCACGGCGACCGCTTCGGCCACGGCCACGCCGACGACGCCGAGAGCCCCGGGCCCTACGCGGGGCTAGCGGTCACGGACGCGCTGCAGGGGCTGCTGGCCGCCGCGCCGGGGTCGTCCGTGCAGCCGGGCCTCTACCTCGACGCCGAAGGGCACCTCTCCGACAGCCCCTTCGCAGCCGAAGGCTTCACCGGCGCGGTCGGGGTCGAGGTCGTGCCCGCGACCGGCCCCCCGCAGAAGCTCCTCCTTGGGAAGGCCGCGCGCGGCTGGGTGACCTCCGACGCGCAGCCCGATCCGGGAACGGCGGGGACGACGCTGCCGTACTCGGTCCGGACCGGTGGCGTGATCCTTCGCGGCGGGCGGCCGCTGATGGTCGACGTCTATGCCGGCGCCCGGGCGCTCGGCCTGCACTAAGCCGAACGGGGCTCCCCCGCGCTCCGGGTCGATCGCGCGCGTCGGCTCTTGCAGCGGCGGACCGATACGCGGGCGGCTAGTCTGGCGATGTGGCCGTCAACGATCGAGGAGCCTCGGTGATCATCGGGATCGGCGACGTCTACGCGCAGATCCCGCGCCGCGAGGAGGTCAGGGAGCTGATGCGCTCGACGCAGGCGCGGATCAGGGAGCAGCCCGGCTGCATCGGCTACGAGTTCGCCGAGTCGCTCGAGGAGCCAGGCCGCTTCATCGTGATCCAACAGTGGAGAGACGAGGCGGCGCTCGAGGAGCACTACCGCTCCGCGACGTTCGCCCAATATCAGACGGCGATCACGGATCAGATCGTGCGCGCCAGCGAGCTTCGCCTGTACACGATGCAGGGCGGTCTGCGACCGGTCGAGGCCTCGCCGTCGGACCCGCGGCTCGACGACTGAGAGCGCCGCCGGCCCGACGGTTTTCACGGGCGCCGCCGGTCAGCAAACCCCTTCGACGCCACACGACAGCAGCCAAGTCACCGTGAAGCTGTTTTTCGGGGCACCTTTGAGGTTGCTGGATTTCATCTCAACTTCCCCTTTGGCGTCGGTCAGGTCGCGTCGCGACGCACCCGCGGCCGCCGGGTTCACTCCATTGATGAGCGCACTCGTGAACGTGGTCCGCGCGGCCCTAGGAACCGGCGTGCACTGGTGTGAAGCATTGCAATTTACCGCGATGCTGCCGATGTCCTCAGCGATCACCGAGGAGCCAGCTCCGCTCGCCGTTTGCGACTGCGCGCCGTCCTGAAGGGTCACGGTCGCCGCCGAGGCGCTCACCGCCGCCGTCGCTGTGATGAGATCCCCCGGTTTGATCGTCAGCCCGCTGCCGATGGCGACACCGTCAACCTGGATGTGCGGCAGATATTCGGCGATCGGCCCATTGCAGAAGAGCGCGACCGAGCCTCCAGTGTTGCTCGTCGCCATTCCGCTCGGCTGCTCGATACGGACACCGGCGACGAGCGCCTGGACCTGGCCGG
>DASZIU010000119.1:0-59743 GCA_035948815.1 Solirubrobacteraceae bacterium
GGTGCGCTGGCGGGAATCGAGGCGCTTGCCGCGCCCGCCCAGGCGCTCGAACGGGCGCTGGCCGCGCCGGCGGCCTGTGGCCGGCTGTCGGACATCGAGCACGTCGTCATCTTCATCAACGAGAACCGCTCGTTCGACAGCTACTTCGGCACCTACCGAGGCGTCCGGGGATTCTCCGATCACAGGGTCCCGCGGCTGCACGACGGGACCGGCAAACCGATCTTCGCCCAGCCCTTCCCGGGCCCGGCCGGCGTCCCGTACAAGGGTCATCTGCGGCCGTTCCGCTTCGACACGACGAAAGGCGGCGAGTGCGTCAACGACATCTCGCACGAGTGGGCGGCCCTGCATCAGTGCTGGAACGGCGGCGCGATGGACTCGTGGGTCTCGGTCCACGTCGACCCCGCGGTCAACGGATTGCGCGACGGCGTCAACACGATGGGCTACTACACCCGTGAAGACCTCCCGTTCTTCCACGCGCTCGCGGACAACTTCACGATCTGCGACGGGTACCACTGCTCGGTGATCGGCCCCACCGACCCCAACCGGCTGTACACGATGAGCGCGACGATCGACCCGACAGGCAAGAACGGCGGCCCGTCGCTGCAGACGCTCGTGAGCAACCGCGAGCAGCAGTTCGGCAAGTTCACCTGGCGCACCTACCCGGAGCAGCTTCAGGCGGCCGGGATCAGCTGGAAGATCTACGCGACTCCCGACGGCGACTACGGCGACAACGTGCTGCCGTATTTCAAGGCCTACCACGAAAACGCCCAGCTCGCCGCAAACGCCTTCGCTCCGCAGTTCCCGGCGGACTTCGAAGCCGACTGCGCGGCCGGGACGCTGCCTCAGGTCTCCTGGGTGCTCGCCTCGCTGTTGCAGAGCGAGCACCCGCCCGCGCCCGTCACCTACGGCGAGGTCGCCCTCGCGCAGGTCCTGAACGCGCTGACGTCCAACCCCACGCTCTGGAGCAAGACGGCGTTGCTTGCGACCTATGACGAGAACGGCGGCTTCTTCGACCACGTGCCACCGCCCGTCGCTCCCCCCGGCACGCCCGGCGAGTACCTCACGGTCGAACCGCTGCCAAGCATCGCCGGGGGCCTGGCCGGGCCGATCGGACTCGGATTCCGCGTGCCTCTGCTCGTCATCTCGCCGTTTGCGCGTGGGGGCTTCGTCTGCTCGGACACCTTCGACCACACCTCGCTGCTGCGCTTCCTCGAGACGCGTTTCGGCCCCGAAGTCGCGAACCTGAGCGAATGGCGCCGCTCTGTGACGGGCGATCTGACGAAGGCATTCAACTTCAGGAGGCCGGACACCTCCGTCCCTGCGCTCCCGAGTCCCTCGGCCGCCGACCCGCGCGTCCTCGGCAGCGACTGCCCGACGCAGGCGCCGGGGACGGGGACGACCACCTTCCCGACGGTGGCCGGATATCCGCTGCCGCCCGCGCCCCAGACGATGCCCGGCCAGGAACCCGGACGGGCGCGGCGGCCGAGCGGCATCTGCGCGCGGGCCTGATCGCCTGCGGGGCGCGGCCACAGCTCTGGCGCCCGCTCTCGCTTGCGCCGGAATGTCCAGCACGATAGGATCGTGTCTGCCTTTTCGTACGGGTGCAAAAGGCAGGGCGCAGGAGGGGTCAGAGTTGTCCATCGCGAATGACAGTCCCCACGTGACGCTCGGCGACGGCGATCCGTTCCGGGTACGTGACTTCGAAGTGCAGGACGTCGTCAGCGACGGCCGGCACAGGCTCGTGCTGACCGGTGAGCTCGATCTCGCGCCAGCCGCCGAACTGGAACGGCTGCTCCAACGGATCTGCGGCGACGGGACGAAGGAGATCACGATCGACCTCAGCAAACTGAGCTTCATGGGCTCCACCGGGCTTCGGCTCGTGCTGCTCGCCAAGAGGCTGTGCGAGGAGAACGACTGCCGGTTCCTCCTGGTCTCGGGCCCGGCGAACATCCAGCGCATGTTCGAGCTGACGGGCCTGCTCGACGTCCTGCCCTTCGAGGCGGACGCTCCGTCGGGCTGAGGCTTGCCACGCAGATCCCGCCGGCGAGCGCCGGTGACCGTCTGCCTGCCGGGCCGGGTGGCGCTGATGTCATGCTTGGCGGTCGATGACCGAACGCGAGATCCGCTCGTGGCTCATGGACATGGACGGCGTGCTGATACGCGAGGAGCAGCCGATCCCCGGGGCGGACCAGTTCCTCATGCGCCTGCGCGAGCTGGGGACGCCGTTCCTCGTTCTGACGAACAACTCGATCTACACGCGCCGGGACCTCGCCGCGCGGCTGGCCGCCAACGGACTCGAGGTGCCGGAGGAGGCGATCTGGACCTCGGCGCTTGCCACGGCCCGTTTCCTCGAATCGCAGCGTCCGGGTGGTTCGGCATTCGTGATTGGCGAGGCGGGGCTCACGACCGCCCTTCACGACGCGGGCTACACGCTGAGCGAACGAGCTCCCGACTATGTCGTCCTGGGCGAGACCCGCACCTACTCCTTCGAGCGCATCACCCGCGCGATCCGTCTGATCGCAGGCGGCGCGCGCTTCATCGCGACCAACCCGGACCCCACGGGCCCGTCCAGCGAGGGTCCGCTGCCGGCGACCGGCTCGGTAGCGGCGTTGATCAGCCGCGCCACGGGCGTTGCCCCGTATTTCGTCGGAAAGCCGAACCCGCTGATGATGCGCTCAGCGCTGAACGCGATCGACGCGCACTCTGAGACCGCGGCGATGGTCGGCGACCGCATGGACACGGATGTCGTCTCCGGCCTCGAGGCCGGGATGGAGACGATCCTCGTCCTGACCGGGGTGACCTCGCGCCAGGAGGCCGAGCGCTACCCGTATCGGGCGTCGCGAATCGTCGAGTCGGTCGCCGAGCTGATCCCGACGCTCGTCTAGTCCTCCGCGGACACTTCGCGGCGGCGCCTGAGCGCCCGGCTGCGGGTCACAGCCGTTTTACGCGAAGCGAGGCTTTTGGCGCTAACTTCTGCCCTTCGGGGTTGGCCAGGCCGACCCACAAGGGGAAAGGAGCATGAGCAATGACACGTCTCAAGACGGTGGCGCTCTGTCTCATCTTCGCGCTGGCGATCAGCGCAGCTGCGGCGTCATCCGCCTCTGCGTTGCCGGAATGGTCCGGACCATTTCCAAAACCGTTCAACTCGAAAAGCGGCGCGACGCTTCTCGAAACGGTCGGTGGCACGAAAGTGAAATGCAAAAGCGACGTCAATGTGGGGGAAATCACGGGGCCGAACGCAGGCTTCGTACAGGTCTTCTTCAAAGGGTGTGAAACCCACAAATTCCCGTGCGCGAGCCCTGGCGCAGCCAGTGGCGAAATCAAGACGCTGCCGCTGACTACGACGCTCGGCTATGTCAGTCGCGTCCCGAAGGTGGTGGGGCTTGATCTCGCGAACCCGGCGGGAGCGATCGTGACCGAATTCCAGTGCGTCAACATCCTTGCGGTGATCCGCGGCTCTGTCATCGGGCGAATCACGCCGGTGAACAAAGCCGTGAAACCCGGCGGTCACTTCGTCGTGAAGTTCACCCAGAGCAAAGGGGCCCAGAACCCCTCGAGCTTCGCGGGAATGCCGGTTGACATCCTCGAAACCTCTCTCAACAAAGGCCCGTTTGAACCCACGGGGCTGATGTCAACCGACGCGCTTGCCTTCCTTGGTGCGGCACCGGTGACGATCAAAGCGTAGTCAACGCCTCACCCGGCAGTGAGCCCGAGCGTGCGGGGCGAGTGCTCCGCACGCTCGCCGCTGCCACCAGGACGGCGGGCGAAGCCCTCCCGCGCCGTTTGGTGGCGTGCGCCGCGATAACGTTCGGCGGCATGGGGTCCCGACCCGCGCCCCGTCGGCGGCAAATCCCGACGAGAGGACCGAGATGTTCGTTCGCGACGTCGCTCCTCGCTGGCCCCGCGGTGCCGCGCCGCCAGCGCCGGGATCGGGCGTGAGCCGTTGATGGCGAGCGAGTATGACGCGATCGTCATGGGATCGGGGCCCGCCGGCGGCGTGGCAGCCACGAGGCTCAGGGCACAGGGAATGAGCGTCGCCCTGATCGAGCGCGAGCTCGTCGGAGGCGAGTGCGCCTACTGGGCCTGCATCCCCTCAAAGACACTCCTGCGCCCCGCCGCAGCGAGCGCCCAGGCCGAACGCGTGGCGGGCATGGAGCGTCCCGAGCGGCACTGGCGCGAGATCGCCGCCTACCGAGACTGGATGATTCGCAAACTCGACGACTCCGCGCAGCTCACCGAATATCGCGACGAAGGTATCGACGTCTACAAGGGTGAGGCGCGGCTCGACGGGCCCGGTCGGGTCGAGGTCGATGGCCGGGTTCTCTCCGGCGAGCGCATCATCGTCGCGACGGGCAGCGACCCCGCGATCCCCACGATCGACGGTCTCGAGGACTCGGGCTTCTGGACGAACCGCCAGGCGACGACCGTGTCTGAGCTGCCCGAGAGCATCGTCGTGCTGGGCGGCGGGGCTGTGGGAGTGGAGCTCGGCCAGTTCTTCGCGCGCTTCGAGACGAGCGTCACGCTGATCCAGTCCAACGATCGTCTGGTGCCTCGCGAGGAGCCCGCTGTGGGCGATCTGATCAAGGCGACGCTCGAGGCGGACGGCATCGACGTGCGCCTCTCCTCCCGCGCCGAGGCCGTGCGGCGCGTCGACGGGCGCGTCCAGGTGCGCCTCGCCGGCGGAGAGCAGGTGCACGGCAGCGAGCTGCTCGTCGCGACTGGACGGCGGGCACGGGTCGATGGCATCGGTCTCGAGACGGTCGGGATCGAGCCGGGCAAGCGCGGGATCGAGGTCGATCAGCGTTGCCGGGCCGGCGAGGCCATCTGGGCGATCGGCGATGTCACCGGCGTGATGCCGTTCACGCACGTCGGGATGTACCAGGGACGTATCGTCTCCCAGGACATCGCCGGAGACCCGGCGCGCGCGAGCTACCACGCGATACCGCGCGTCGTGTTCTCGGACCCCGAGATCGCGGCCGTCGGCCTGACCGCCGCCCAGGCCCGGGAACGGGGCATCGAGCTCGAAACCTCGCGCATCAAGCTGCGCGACTCGATTTCGCGCCCCTGGACCTACGAAAAGGATCCGCGGGGCGACCTCGGCCTGCTGGCCGACCGCGAGCGGCAGATCCTCGTCGGGGCGTGGGCGGTGGCGCCGCTCGCGGGGGAGTGGATCCATCACGCAGCGCTCGCGATCAAGGCGGAGGTCCCGCTGTCGGTCCTGCGCGACACCGTCGCCCAGTTCCCGACGTTCAGCGAGGCGTACCTCAAGGGCCTCGAGGCGCTTGAGCCGGCCTGATCGATACTCAACCTGCGGGCGCGGCGCGCCCGCCTATTTCGGCGCCGGCGCCGCGTCTGAGCCGCGGCGCTGCGGCGCCGAGGAGATGCGCCCGAGTTCGGCGATCAGCGGACCGCGCACCTGGGCCTTGACCGCGGCATAGGCGGGCATCGCGGCCAGCGCGACGGCGCGCTCGCGCGCCGTCGCGATCAGGCTCTCCGGCTCGACGATCTCGTCTACCACTCGCAAGGAGATCGCCTCGGCGGGCCCGAAGCTGCGCCCGGTCAGGCAGAGATCTCGCATCACCGACGGGTCGAGCTCGGCGCGCACGACGGCGAGCGGACCGGCCGGGAACGGGACACCGGCGGCAACCTCGTTCAGGGCAAGGCTGTAGTCGCCGCGTCCTGCGAGGCGCAGGTCGCACGCCAGTGCGATCACCAGGCCGCCGCCGAAGGCGTGGCCGTTGACCGCCGCGACCACCGGCGTCGGCGCGGCGCAGATCGTCGCGACCATCGCGTTGATCGCGTCGATCGCTTCCTCGCGCTGCCTCGCGTCGTAGGTGGGCGCCACCTTCACGTCGATTCCGGCGCTGAAGCACGCGCCGTTTCCCGTCAGCACCAGCCCCCGCGCGCCCTCGTCGACCGCGGATCTCACACCACGATCGATCGCGCGGACGAGGTCGAGGTCGAGGGCGTTGACGGGCGGCCGCGCGAGCGACAGAACCGCTGCCCCGTCGGCCCCCAGATCGAGCTCGATCACAGTGACCGGACTCTACGCCAAGGCCCCGGACGGGTGGAGCGGATGGGTCGCGCTTCTGGGCTTTACGCCCGCGCCGGCTGCCGCCTATCCATGGGCGGAGGTGAAGACGTCGGCGCCGAACACCCTCGGCGTGGACGCCGCATAGGCGAGCCGCGAGAGCCCGAGCAGCGACTCCCAGGTCGCGAGCGAGGAGTAGTGGTTGTAGGACGTCTTGCTCACCGTGCCCGGCGCGATGAACGGCGACAGGAGCACGGCCCCGACCCGTCCGCCGCCCGGGCCGGTGATGCCTGGCTCAGGAGAACCCGGGCCGGCCATCTCTTCGCAACACGCTTCCGTTTCGGAGTTCGCGGCCTCGTCGAAGACGATCTCCAGCAGCCCGTTGTGGCGGAATGCGGGCGAGCTCGTGATCTTCGGGACCCAGGTTTCGAGGAACTGGTCGATGTCGGCGAGCGCCGAGGCGCCGCTCGGCTGGTTCGTGCACGGAAAGTCGTGGCCGTCGTTGCAGAGGTTCGGGGTGATGAACGAGAAGCGGGGCGTCCTCGCGGCCGTCGCCAGGTCGGTGGCCAGTCCGGTCTCGCCGCGCAGCGCGGACGGCGGCATCGCTCCGCTGGGCGACCCGAGGGCGACCACGTGCTTGTCGCAGTAGCCCTGTTCGTCGATGACCGAATGGAAGTAGACGAACGGGTCGTGGCGGGTCGCGTACCCGTCACCTGCGGTGGCTTTCTGCGTTTCATCAGTCGAGCCGACGTTCGGGTGCCCGCAGGCGGCCGCCTCGCGGTTGGGGAGGTTTCCCATGTCCTCCTGGTAGGCCTTCCAGGTCAGGCTTCGCGCCGTGAGCTGCGTGCCGATGTTGGGCACTTCAGCCGGGTAGACGCACCCGGTGCCCGTCTCGACGCCGCTTGAGAGCATCATCGCGCCGGTGAAGTTGTCGAACGCCGGGCAGTCGCCCTGGTTCTGAGCGTTCGGCGGCTGCCCCGACACCAGCGAGACGTAGTTGTCGTTGCTCGCGTGACCGGTCGCGAAGTACTGTTCGAGCAGCGCGCCC
The DNA here is from genome assembly GCA_035948815.1 of Solirubrobacteraceae bacterium. GTDB lineage: Bacteria > Actinomycetota > Thermoleophilia > Solirubrobacterales > Solirubrobacteraceae > Palsa-744. The sequence goes on from DASZIU010000119.1 coordinate 7,080, forward strand.
CTCCCCGGCAGCGTCTGCGCCAGGTAGGGGTCGGCGCTCGGGGTGCCGAAGGTCGCCGCGTAACCCTGGTTCTCGAGCACGATCACGAAGATGTGGCGGACCCTGGGCGGCCTGAACGCGCGCTTTGAGGCGAGGGCCTGAGGCGCAAGCGTGAGCGCGAGCGCGATGGCGCAGCAGAGGACTCGGGCGGGTCGAAGAAGCACGGTCTGGGTGTGTCGCATGGCCTCTCTCTCAGGTCGTGGTCGCGGCCTTGACGGGGATGGGTGGTTCGGTGATCGTCGGGGGGTTCATGAAGGCGGCTGCTTCGACGTCGAGGAAGTCCATGACCGTCTTCGCGTTTGCATCGCGATAGGTGAGCCGTGGAAGGTTCCACTTCGCCTCCACCGTCGCCAGGAAGGAGGTGTGGTCGTGAAGCACGTTCGTGACCGCGTTGGCCTTCGAGTAGGGCGAGACGACGACCGCGGGGACGCGCGGGCCGTAGATGTCATAGCCGCCCGGCGCATCGCCGGGGCCGAGCTTGGGTGCGATCGAGTCGGGGGGGATCGCCGGCGGCGGTGGGACGTGGTCGTAGTAGCCCCCGTGCTCGTCGTAGGTGTAGATCAGCAGCGTCCGCGGCCACGCCGGCGATTCGAGCACGTGCCTCAGCGTCGTGTAGGCCCAGTACTCGCCGTAGGCCATGTCCTGCGGGCCCTCCTCGTCGCCCCCTGTCGTCTGCAGCTTTTCGGCGACCGGAGCGAGCGCGGGCAGCTTCGCGAGCGCCGACCCGACTTCTCCAACCACGCCGAACTCGGGGTCGACGAGGCTCACCGATGGCAGCGTCCCCGCCGCGCAGTCGGCGTAGAACTGCGAGATCGGCGCGATGCTGCCCGGATACCTTTCGATCGTCGAGGGGATGATCCCCGTCGAGGGAAGGTCGGTGAAGTAGTTTCGCCAGCTCACTCCATAGTGGTGCAGGCGGTCCCAGATCGTCCCGTTCGGCGGAGGGGCATCTTTGAAGCTTTCGATGCTCGTGGAGATGTTCCCGTAGGCGGTGCCGGCCATCAGGAAGCGTCGGTTCGGGTAGGTCTGGCAGGGCGCCGAGCCGAACCAGCGGTTGGCGACGCAGAAGGTGCGCGCCAGTGAATAGATGAACGGGAGCACCTCCTCGGTCCAGTAGCCCATGCCTCCGTTGAGTCCTTTGCGCGCGAAGCCGTCCATCCTTCCGCCGTCGATCTCTTCGTGCGTGTCGTTCCAGCTCTGGGAGGGGCCGGCGGGCTGCGCGGTCGTCGCGATCGGCCACGAGCGAACCGGACCGCGAGGGCCGGGGTTGCTGTTCAGCGCGACCCCGTGGCGATCGAACCTCAGGCCGCGGGCCTTCGGCTGGCCGGAGAGCGAGAGCGCTCCGAGGACGTTGTCGAACGAGTGGTTCTCCATCATCACGACGATGATGTGATCAAACGGGAGCGCCTCCGTCGGAGTCCCCGCGGGACGGCCCGGGTCGGGAAGCGTGTCGGGCCCGCGCCGAGCGGCCCCGAGGGCGGAGGCGGCCGTCCAGAGCCCTCCACCTCCCGAGAACGCCGCGAGTCCCGCGCCGACCGTGCCGCCGCGCCGGAGCAGCTCTCGCCGCGTCAGCTGACCGTCGCTTGTCAGGTCTCGAAGATCGATCAAAGGTGCCCCCGTCGGCGGAGCTGAGCGTCCGCTCACGGAGCAGGTACCCGCGAGGCCTCGAGTCCATGTGAAGATCCTGAGATTCGCCGTGAGGCGGCCGCTCGAGACGGGCCGACGAGCGATCATCGCTCGCGCGGCGCGCGATACGCTGCACGGGACGAGAGGGGTTGGCAATGGTCGTCGACGCCGCCTGGTTGGCGGCTCACCTGCTGGACTCAGACGTACGCCTGATCGAGGTCGACGTCAGCCGTGCGGCATATGACGGCGGCCACATCCCCGGGGCGATTCTGTGGAACGCGTACTCCGACCTGCGCGGACCCGATTACCGGCCGATCCCGGCTCGAGAGCTCGAAGGCCTGCTGTCCCGCTCGGGCGTGACCCCGGATGCCACGGCCGTCTTCTACGGCTACGGAGGCGCGCTCGGGCTGTGGCTGATGAAGGCACACGGCCACGCCGATGCGCGGGTCCTCCCCGGTCCGCGAGAGCAGTGGGCCGATTGGGGCGGCCGCTGGAGCACCGACGTGCCCCAGCCCGTCGAGAGCTCATATCCGCTCGCCGAGGCGCAGACGGACACGCTCGCGCCTCGCGCCGCCGTCGAATCTGCGATCGGCGATTCGAGCCAGGTGCTGCTCGACGTGCGTGCAGAGGCCGAGTACGCCGGCGAGCGCTTCTGGCCGTCCGGGGCGACCGAGGACGCCGGGCGAGCGGGCCACATCCCCGGGGCGGTCAGCGTGCCGATTGGATCTCTGTGCAACGCGGACGAGACTCTGAAGCCGGCGGCGGAGCTGCGCCGGGTGCTCGAGGCGGCGGGAGTCACGCCGGACAAGCACGTGATCGCCTACTGCACGATCGGCAACAGGGCCAGTCGCGCGTGGTTCGCACTGAAGCACGTCCTGGACTACCCCGATGTCTGCGTCTACTACGGCTCGTGGGTGGAGTGGGGAAAGCAGGCCGGCACGCCGGTCGAGCCCTGAATCAGCCCGCCTGCGCTTCGCGCGGCCGGTTCGCCGATCTCCCGCAGCGCCGATCCCGGGGCGAAGTAATCTTCTCGGCGTGGGTGTAGATCCTGGCGCGAACGGGCAGAACGGTGGGTGGCGTCGGCCGCGGTCCCTCGCCGTGGTCGGCGCTGGATTTGCGGGCGTCGGCGCCGCCGTGATGCTGAAGCGCGCTGGCTACGAGGACGTGACCGTGTTCGAGCGGGGCGACCGAGTGGGCGGCGTCTGGAACCACAACACCTATCCCGGCGCGGCGTGCGACGTGCCCTCGCACCTGTATGAGTTCTCGTTCGAGCCGAACCCGCGCTGGTCACGCCGCTATGCCCCCCAGGGCGAGATCCAGCAGTACCTCGAGGACCTGGCCCTGCGTCATGGGGTGCTCGATCGGATCCGCACCGGCACGGAGGTGACGCAGGCCAGCTGGGACGAGGACCGAGCCAAGTGGACGCTTCAGACCAGCGCGGGGGTACATGAGGCGGACGTCCTGCTGACCGCCTGTGGGCAGCTCTCGGTGCCAAAGCTGCCGGCGCTCCCGGGCCTCGACCGGTTCGAGGGCCCGGCCTTTCACACCGCCGAGTGGCGTCATGACGTCGAGCTCGAGGGTCGGCGGGTCGCCGTCATCGGCACCGGTTGCAGCGCCGTCCAGACGGTGCCCGCGATCCAGCCGATCGTGGCGCAGGTCGACGTCTACCAGCGCTCTCCGGGCTGGACGATTCCGAAGATGGACTTCCCCTACAGCGAGCGAGCGAAGCGCCTGTTCGAGCGCTTCCCGCTCCTCCAGCGCCTCGACCGGACGGCCGTGTTCGCGTTCATGGAGCTCGGGGCGCTCGGAATGACGAGCCGGCCGGGCGTGCTTCGCGCATTCCGCTCGGTCGGGCGCAACCAGATCAACAGGGCGATCAAGGAGCCGGAGCTGCGCGCGCTCCTCACGCCGAGCGATGAGATCGGCTGCAAGCGGATCATGCTCACCGACGAGTGGTATCCGACGTTGACAAAGCCCAACGTGCAGCTCATCACCGATCCGATCGCCGAGGTCACGGCCACGGGGGTGCGGCTGCGCGACGGGAGCGAGCGCCCGACCGACGTGCTCGTGTTTGCGACCGGCTTCCAGACGCACGGCTTCGTCGCTCCGATGGAGATCGTCGGCACCGGTGGGCGCACGCTCGCCGAGGAGTGGTCGCCGGTGGCGCATGCCTATCTCGGGCTCAGCGTGCCGAGCTTTCCCAACATGTTCCTCCTCTACGGGCCCAACACGAACGGCGGCACCGGCTCGGTGATCTACACGATCGAGGCGGGGATGAACCACGTGATCGCTGCGCTCCACGAGCTCGAGCGCTCGAGCGCCCGGCGGATCGAGGTCCGGCCCGAGACGGCCGCGAGCTTCGATCGCGAACTGCGATCCGCGCTGGCCGACACCGTCTGGCACACGGGCTGCACGAGCTGGTACCTGGACGAGAACGGCAACGACCCGAACCAGTGGCCGTGGCTTTGGAGCAGCTACCGTCGCAGGACGGCTCGCATCCAGCCGGGCGACTATGAGCTTCAGCGCTCGGCCCCCGAGCCGGCCGTCGCCCGGTAGACCGGCGCTCGAGAATCCGAACGTAGGGGCTCACTCGGTGAGGCAGGTGTCCTCGTCGGAGTACGGAGGTGCGCACGCGCACAGCACCCTCAGCGGCTCGCTTCCGATGTTGAACAGCTTGTGACGCATGCCAGGCCCGATCAGCGCGCAGTCCCCCTCGACGATGATCCGCTCCTCACCGTCGATCACCAGCCGGCCTTCACCGGCCCTCACGAGATACAGCTCCTCGGTGAGGCGGTGATAGTGCTCGGCCGTCGCGCCGCCGACGGGCACGGTCGCCTCGGCGAGGCTCTGGTTCTCGGCGGGCGCCGAGACGCGGCCGGCCCACTCCCGGATCTCCGAGCCGTCGAGCGTCACGAACGGCTCGATGCGGTCGTAGGAGCTGACGTGCATTGGGCAAGGCTAACCCCGATTGCGAGCAGGCGAGTATCTTTGGCGTCTGGGTAGGCCGCGAAGAGGGAGGCGGAAGGATGTTTGATTACGTGATCGTCGGCGCCGGGTCGGCGGGCTGCGTGCTCGCCAACCGTCTCAGCGAGGACCCGGACGTGAAGGTGGTTCTGCTCGAGGCCGGGCCGCCCGACACGAAGGAAAACGTCCACGTCCCGCTCGGCTACCTGCAGCTCGCGACGACCGACGTCGACTGGGACTACCACTCTGCCCCCGAACGCGAGTGCGACGGGCGCAGGATCCCGCTGCCGCGCGGAAAAGTGCTGGGCGGATCCTCCTCGATCAACGCGATGGTCTACATCCGCGGCAACCGCCTCGACTACGACGAATGGGGCGTGCCGGGGTGGTCGTTCGCCGACCTGCTGCCCTACTTCCTGAAGGCCGAGGACAACGAGCGAGGCGCGTCCACGTGGCATGGGGCCGGCGGACCGCTTCCGGTCAGCGAGGGTCGCTCCGGACGCCTGATCTCGAGCGCGTTCGTCGACGCGGGCGTGCAGGCCGGGCTCGCGCGCAACGACGACTTCAACGGCGCCACGCAGGACGGCGTCGGCATGTACCAGGTGACGCAGCGCGACGGCATGCGGGCCAGCGCGGCGGTCTCTTACCTGCACCCGGTGATGCAGCGCCCGAACCTCACCGTGGTCCCCTACATGCTGGCCGAACGTGTCCTGTTCGAGGGGGCGCGCGCGGTCGGCGTGCAGGCGAGCCAGCTCGGCGAGCCGCAGGAGTTCAGGGCGGAGCGCGAGGTGATCCTGTGCGGCGGCTCCTACAACTCGCCGCAGCTGCTGATGCTCTCCGGGGTCGGGCCCGCCGAACACCTGACGATGCGCGAAATCGAGGTGCTCCTCGACCAGCCGGCGGTCGGCGAGAACCTGTCCGACCATCCGGCGACGCAACTGGTGTGGACGACCCCCGAGCCCCAGAGCCTGCTGCTCGCGCTCGAGCCCCCGGCGCTCCAGGAGTACGAAGCGAGCCGCACGGGGCCGTTCGCCTCGAACTTCGCCGAGTCCGGCGGCTTCGCCCGCGTCGGTGCCGACGCGCCCGCGCCCGACGTCCAGTTCCACGCCGTGCCGCTCCAGATCATCGATGAGGGCACGAGCGACCCGGAAGCGCACGGCGTGTTCGTCACGCCGTGCGTGCTGACGCCCCGCAGCCGGGGCACGGTCCGCCTCGCCTCCGGCGACCCGACGGCCAAGGTCATCGTCCGCAACGAGTTCTATTCGCAGGGCGAGGACATGGAGCGCATGATCGCCGCGCTGCGGCTGACGCTCGACATCTGCGGCCAGGAGGCGATGCGGCCGTATTGCGCCGAGCCTTTCAACGTGCCAGACGGCGACAGCGACGAGGCACTGCGGAGGCACGCCGCACGGACGACCTACGCGATCTATCACCCGGTCGGCACGTGCCGGATGGGCGAGGACGCGGACGCGGTGGTCGACGCGCAGCTGCTCGTGAACGGTGTCGAGGGCCTGCGCGTGGTCGACGCGTCGGTGATGCCGACCGTGCCCCGAGGCAACACCAACGCGCCCACGATCGCGCTCGCCGAGCGGGCCGCGGACCTGATTCGCCACGGTCGCGCGCTGTCTGAGCCGCAGGCCGCCGCAGGCGACGAAGCGGCCGCGCAAGCCGCGGTGGCATAGCTCGAGGGGGCCGTCGCTCCGCGCTCGGCTAGGCTGCGAGCGATGGCTCGCGTGTTCGTCACCGGCGGCTCCGGCTTCATCGGCAGCCGGCTGATCGAACGGCTGCGAAGGGACGGCCATGAGGTGCGGGCGCTGGCACGCTCGCCGTCGGCGGCCGAGCGCGTACGCTCGCGTGGCGCCGAGCCGGTCGAAGGCGACCTCGCCGACACCGACGCGATGCGAGCGGGCGCCGCCGGGTGCGAGCTGGCGTTTCACGCGGCGGCGACGCTCGGAGACTGGGGTTCGCCCGAGGAGTTCGAGCGCGGGAACGTGCAGGGGACGCGCAACGCTCTGAGCGCATGCGCCGAGTCGGGCGTGCGGCGGTTCGTGCACGTCGGGACGGAGGCCGTTCTCCTGGCCGGCCGCCCGCTCGTCGATGTCGACGAGAGCGCTCCGCTGCGGCCCGACTCTCCCGCGCTGTACAGCGCGACGAAGGCGCGTGCTGAGCAGGCTGTGATCGCCGCGAATCGTGAGGGCTTCGAGACGATCTCGGTGCGACCGCGGTTCGTCTGGGGAGTCGGCGACACGACGCTGCTCCCGGTGATGGTCGAGATGGTGCGCGCGGGACGGTGGGCGTGGATCGGCGGTGGCGGCCATCGCACGTCGACGACTCACGTCGACAACGCGGTCGAGGGCCTCGTGGCCGGCGCCGAGCGTGGGCGGCCCGGAAACGCGTACTTCGTCACCGACGGCGAGCCCGTCGTGTTCCGCGAGTTCGTGAGCGAACTGCTCGCCACGCAGGGCGTCGAGCCACCCTCGCGCAGCATCCCAGCCTGGTTGGCGTCCGGTCTCGCCGCCGGTGGCGAGACGCTCTGGCGCGCGCTTCCTATCCGCGGGCGCCCGCCGCTCACCCGCTTCGCCTACTGGGTCTCGAGCCAGGAGTGCACGATCCGGATCGACAAGGCTCGGGAGCAGCTCGGCTACGAGCCGGTCGAGAGCAGGGCGGACGGGATGGCCGAGCTCAGCGCAGCCGGCTGAGCCCGCCGGGTCCACCCTCGACGGTGGTCATTCGATCAGCCCCGCGCGCAGGGCACTGGCCACGGCCGCGGTGCGATTGACCACGCCCAGCTTCGAGTAGATGTGCTCGAGGTGCGACTTGACGGTGCCGCGGCTGATCGCGAGCCGCTCGCCGATCCCGGCGACGGGCAGGCCGGCCGCCGCGAGCGTCAGGACCTCCACCTCGCGCGCCGTCAGGGGCGAGAGGTCCAGTTCGGCGCGTCGGCGGTTGAAGAATCGCCCCAGCTCATGTCCGACGGTGCTCAGGACGCTGACCATCCGCCCGCCGAGCTCGGGCGGTGCGTGCGAATAGAGCTCGATCACCCCGACCACCTCGGCGCCGGCGAGCGCGGGAAGGCCGATGCCGGCTCGAAGCTGCCCCGGCAGGGTCCCGCGAGCCGGCGTCCCGCCGTCCTGGCTCGATCCGGCCCAGACCGGCTCGGCGCGCGTCCACACGTGGCCCGCCAGCCCGCTACCGCGCTCGAACCTCACCGGGCGAAGCTGCTCTTCCAGCCCCGCGCGGTCGACGCCAGACCCGGCCCAGCAGGCGCGCACGCCGAGCGCGCCCCCACGCGGAAGCCAGAGGACCGCAGCGCTGTGATCGGTCCGCGCCGCGAGATCGCCAAGCAGACACTCGATACCGAGCTCGAAGGACGGCCAGGTCCGGATCCTCGCGTGGACGGCCAGAAGCAAGTCGAGCGCCCGCTCGGCTTCTTCGGGCACGAGGCCGTCAACCCCGCCCGTCTGTGGCGCGTGCCTGGGAGAATCGCGTCCGGGGGGCATACAGGTCTGTCTCGTTGACTATACAAACCTGTCTAATTACTGTCCACACATGGCTTCCCGGGATTCTGGGGAAGGAGTGGCGCACCTTGCGGGGAACGCACGCTCGCGGATCCTCGAGACCGCCTACGACCTCTTCTCACACGACGGCATACGCGCCGTCGGAATCGACAAGATCATCGCCGAGGCGGGAATCGCGAAGGCGACGCTCTACAGGCACTTTGCCTCCAAGCAGGACCTCGTGCTCGCGTTCCTCGAGCTGCGCGAACAGCGCTGGACTCGCGAATGGCTCGAAGGCGAGTCCGAGCGCCGCGCAGCGCGACCGCAGGAATGCGTCTTCACGGTGTGGGACACGCTGGACGATTGGTTTCACCGCTCCGACTACGAGGGCTGCTCTTTCATCAACACGCTGCTCGAGATCAGCGACGCCGAGAGCGCCATACACCGTGGGGCGGCGCACCATCTCGCGGTGGTACGCAAGACGCTCGAGCGCTACGCGCGGCAGGCCGGCACGAAGGACCCGCAGGAGATGGGCTACCAGCTCCAGGTCCTGATGATGGGGGCGATCGTCTCGGCATGCGGCGGGGACCTCGACGCGGCGCGCCGGGCGCAAGACTTCGCCGGCCATCTGATCGCCATCGAACGCTGAGGAAACGATCGGCCAGTCGGCCTATTGGGTCGACGCGGCTGACGGTCTAGTCTGCGCGCGTGGCTACGGACGGTCCCGCCCCCGATCGCCATCTCGAGGTGATCCGGGCGGTGTTCGAGATCGTCGCGCGAGAGGCCGGCGCCGCCGATCCGCCCGAGACCGCGCACCAGCTGCAGATCCTGCTCTCCGGTGGGCTGGTCGCCTCGGTCATCGACGAGCGAACGCCCGAGCGGGTGCGTGAGATGGCCGAGGTCCTGCTGCAGCGCTCACGCTGACGCGCGCAGTGCGCGGTCGACCTGAACAGCGCCGTCGGCGGGCGTGCGGGCGCTGTAGCACCCCCGATTCGAGCCAGGGACCGCCCGCCGCCGCCCCCGCCGTACGGACGAGGCGCGTGAGCCGGCTAGGGCACCGGCGACCCGGGCACTGGGTATGCCGGCTGCCGGCCGACGTTGCCTGGGCACCAGGCGTTGTGCGGCACGTCGAGGCATGGTTCGGGCATCGAGGGCTGCGCCGAGAGCGGCTGCATTTTCACTTTTTCGAGTTTGGGATAGTTCGCGACGGCCGTTTTCGGGCATTCGCCGAAGAAGCCCGTGTCGCAGGCAACCTGCGCGCCGAGCGGGCTCGCGAGCGATTCCCCGGAGTCGGGGGTCCCGCATGTGCTGTGCGGCGGGCTCTGGATCGCTTTTGGTTCGCTCGTGACGGTCCCGGACGTGTCGGTGTTCCCGTGCCAGCAGTTGCCGGGGTTCTCGAGGTTCGAGATCTCGGCCAGGTCGACGTTGGCGTTGTTGGCGAAGAAGCCGTTGTTGGTCAGCGTGTTGTTGGTGACTTCGTTGCCCCAGTCGTCGAAGTAGCAGGCCGCTTTGCCTTCGAACGTCGTCCCGACGCCGCCTTCGCAGTGCGCGACCGGCGGGGGCGATTCGGTGGCGGGGTAGGGAACCAGCAGCACGCCCCAGGCGCCGTTGTTGTAGATGTGGTTGCCGCTGACCGTGTCGTTGCGTCCGCCCGCGATCACCACACCGCTCCCGGTCGGGCCGGCTTCCGCGGACCCCGTCGTCGGGACGTTGGGGTTGTTGTTGTCGTGTACCGAGTTTTTGGTGAACAGCCAGCAAGAGCCTGTGCCCGTCGGGCCTTTTTCACCTTTACCGGGGCAGGCGCCGGTCTGGGGCGAGGGCGCGTCGTCGTTGTTCTGGCTGTTGGTGACGAAGCCGGACTGGTTGTTGGCGAACTCGGAGTTCTGGATGATCAGGTGGCCGCCTGCGTTGGTGCCGGAGTAGCCGAGGTCGCTGTTCTGGGCGTGCGCGTGATCGAGGATCGTGTTGCAGTCGGGGCAGGCACCGATGTAGTAGGCGGCGTCGGCCTGGTTGTTCGCGTACGTTTCGGTGTACAGACCTGGTCCGAACGTGTTCGACGCATAGATCCCATACGACGAGAACGGCGCCGTTTTGCTCACGTAGTAGGTCGAGGTGGCCGACAGGTAGGCTCCGCGCCAGGATCCGAGCGCCTGTTTGCCCGAGGCCCCGCCGCCGTCGAACCAGATCTGATCGCCGCCGCCGTGGTTGCCCGTGAGGAAGTTGCAGGCGGTCAGGTTCTCGACGCTCGTGCCCGCCACCTTGTAGACGATCAGCCCGTTGCGGCCGCTCGGCGAGCCTTCGACGAGTGGTCCGAAGTTCTGGTCTGATTCGTTCGCGCTGCATTTGGAGGCGCCCGGCTTGGTTCCGTCCAGCACGACGGCGTTACGGTCCATGCCGCGAATGTGAATCCCGGGCGTGGTGACGACGACGGCTCCCCCCGCCCGATCGTCGCCTTTCGCGCCGCTCGGAACGATCGTTTCCTTTTCTTTGTAGTCGCCGGGGCCGACCAGCACCCAGTCCCCCGGCTTGGACGCGTTGACCGCCGACTGAATCGTCTTGAAGCCACCTTTGTGGCCTTCGAAGCTGCCAACCAGACGTACGCGCGCGCCCGCGGACGCGGCCGTCAACGCGATGATGGAGGAGCAGCAGAGCAGCGCAATCGCAAGCAGGTGAAGCCGACCGACACGGCTTCTCGCCGTTACTTCTGCGCGTCGCATTCTGCCCCCTTCGATGTCAACGATGTATGCCCCGTCCCGGGCCCGCCACGCCGTCGGCGCAACCACCCGTCCGCGCGCTGCACTACCCCGGATGTCAGGTTTCCAAACGCAGAATCGCGGGCGGTGCCCGGATGCGTAAAGGAAACCACGAGAAAGTGTTTGGTTCGGCCCCATCAGGGGTAGGTCGGGCGCGCCGGTGCATCGGGACATATCAACGGGGGAGAGGTGACGGGAGTGAGCAAGCGCGTGAGACCGGCAAGCCGGCTGAGGTTGCGCTACGCCGGGATCGTGGGCGTCGTCGCGGTGACTGTTGCGGCCTTCGCCGGCGCGGCACGTGCCGAATCACCCGTCCTGCCCTACGGCGCCAACGACGCGGGCGGGTTTCACAACGTTCTGCCCGCCGGAGAGAACGGGCTCGACAACGCCGCCCAGCTGGCTGAATTCCAGCTCAACGGGACCTATCCGGCGCACTTCAAAGACCAGCTCCCGCTCTATGCCGGCCTGATCTACGCGTCACCCACGCTGACCCGCGAACAGATCCCGACGTATTACAAGGACGCCACCTTCGGCGTCAAGAAAGGCGACCTCGCGTCGACGGAATCGCCGCGCTCGGACGTCACGATTCAGCGCGACAGCTCCTTCGGCGTCCCCCATGTCTACGGGAGCACCCGCGGGGGCGTGATGTTCGGAGCGGGCTATGCCGCCGCAGCTGACCGGCTCTTCCTGATCGACGTGCTCCGCCACGCCGCCCGCGCCGAACTGTCCTCCTTCGTGGGAGGCGCGGAAGGCAACCGCGCGATGGACCGGGCCCAGTACCTGATCGCGCCCTACACCGAAGCCGACCTCGAATCGCAGCTCGAAAACGCCCCGAAGCTCTATGGGGCGGAAGGCGAAAAGGTCGTCGCCGACGTCAAGGAATTCGTCGCGGGCATCAACGCCTACATCTCCGAAGCCCTGCTCAACCCGAACAAGATGCCCGCCGAGTACGCCGGCATCGGCAAGTCGCCGGCGATGTGGAAGCCCACGGACGTGATCGCCGAGGCCTCCCTGATCGGCGGCATCTTCGGCAAGGGCGGCGGCTCCGAGGTGCGCTCGGCGCTCGCGCTCGAGGCATTCGAAAAGCAGTTCGGCGCGAGCGCCGGGCGGGCGAGATGGGCCGACTTCCGCGAGCACAACGATCCCGAAGCGCCGACGACGGTCGGCAAGGCGTTCCCGTATGAGACCGCCTCGCCGTTCTCCAAGCGGGGCCTGGCGATGCCCGATCCGGGCTCTGTCACCTTCGTCAACGACGGCGAACAGACGGCGGCCGCCGCGCGAGCCTCAGCGCTCCGCGGCGCGGCGGCATCGGCGGGGAGCACGATCCCGAGCGACGGCTCGTTCGGCTCGCAGCTGCTTCGCGCGGCGCTTTCAGGGCCGCCTCACGCCTCCAACTGGGAGCTGGTGAACGCGAAGCACTCGACGAACAAGCACGCGCTGGCGGTGATGGGGCCGCAGGTCGGCTACTACAACCCCGAGATACTGATGGAGGAGGACCTCCACGGGCCAGGCATCGACGCTCGCGGGGCCGCGTTCCCCGGTGTGAACCTCTACGTCGAGCTCGGCCACGGTCGCGACTACGCCTGGAGCGCCACGACCGCCACCTCCGACAACGTCGACACGTTCGCTGAGGTGCTCTGCCAGGACGAATTCCACTACGTCTACAAGGGCCAGTGCCTGGCTATGGAAAAGCTCGAACACACGAACGCCTGGACGCCGAACGCGTCCGACAAAACGCCCGCGGGCGCCGAAAAACTGACCGCCTACCGCACGGTGCACGGCATCGTCTACGCACGCGGCACCGCCGCCGGCAAGAAGGTCGCGTTCGCCAGCGCGCGCACGACCTACTTCCACGAGGCGGACTCGGCGATCGGCTTCTCGCAGTTCAACGAACCGGGCGTCATGACCGGTCCCCACCAATTCCAGCAGGCGGCCTCGAAGATCAACTTCGCCTTCAACTGGGGCTACGTCGACGCCAACCACATCGCGTACTACCTGTCGGGCGGCTACCCGCAGCGCGCGCCCAAGACCTCCCCCGACTTCCCGATTCTGGGCACTGGCGAATTCGACTGGGTCGGCTATGAACCCAAGCTGCACACGCTCAGCGTGCTGCCGTTCAACGCGCACCCGAACGCGATCGACCCCACGTTCCTCGTCTCCTGGAACAACAAGCAGGCGCCGCGCTGGTCCTCAGCCGATGACAAGTACTCCTTCGGATCGGTCTACCGCATGCAGCTGATCAGGAACTTCATCGAAGCGGACCTCGCGGGGGGCGCGAAGATGGGCATCCAGCAGCTCGTCACGGCGATGGACGAAGCCGCGACGCAGGACATCCGCATGGTCGAGCTGTGGCCGACGATCAAGCAGGCGCTCGGAACGCCGGCGAGCCCGCAGCTTCAGGAAGCCGTCGCGAAGCTCGACGCCTGGTATGCCGACGGCGGGCATCGCCGCGACCTGACGAACAAAGACATCGCCACTCCGGGCTCCTACCAGCACAACGACGCGATCACGATCATGGACGCCTGGTGGCCGAAGCTCCTCGAAGCCGAGTTCCGCCCGGCACTGGGCGGCGAAACGTTCGGCGCCGTCCAGAGCATGCTCCCCTTCGGTGGCCCCTACCCCGGCGGGCAGCCCGCGGCGCCGGACTTCGCCGACGGCTGGTACGGCTACGTCAGCAAGGATCTGCGCGACGTGCTCGCCGCCAACGGCCAGGGTCCCGCTCCGACGGCACCGTACTCCCAGTCCTACTGCGGCGGCGGCTCGCTGGCGGCCTGCCAGCAGGCGCTGCAGACCTCGCTGCAGCAGGCGCTCTCGGTGACGGCGAAACAGATCTACGGCCAGGGCCCGTGTGCCGAAAACGCACAGGCGAGCTGCTTCGACATGAACAGGTGGGTCAGCGCGAGCGGCATCCCCGTACCGCCGTTCCCGTTCCAGAACAGGCCCACCTTCCAGCAGGTCGTGGAACTGACTCGAACCCTTCCGCGCTGAGCGATCCACCGAGCCCGGCCTCGGGACGTCCTGGGGTTCGATCAAGCCGCCCGCAGCCTCCGGCGCCGCCGGTGAGGGCGACGTGCCGATTGGAGGCCTCCGTCATCGGTACTGTAATGGGGCCATGACCGAGCAGGCCAGCCTCTCAGCCTCGCCGGTCGCGCCGCTGTGGGGCGAGCTCCGCTACAGCGGCGAGTTCTTGCGGCTGCTCGCCGACCGCGAGCTGCGCTCACCACGCCGCCACGAGGACGCCGCGCCGGCGTTCCTGATTCCGGGCTTCATGGCCGGCGACTCGTCGCTGAGGGTGCTGAGCGCCTGGCTCGGGCGCCGGGGGCACCCGGTCGGCAGCAGCGGCATGCGAGTGAACGCCGACTGCGCGGAGCGGTGCGTGATGCGCTTGCAGGAGGCGCTGGCGGCGTTCTCCTCGGAGTACGCCGGACGCGTGGTCCTGATCGGACAGAGCCGCGGTGGGGCGCTCGCCCGCGTCCTCGCCGTCCGCAATCCGGAGCTGGTTCGCAGCGTGGTGATGCTCGGCTCGCCGGTGTGCGACCCGTTGGCCGTTGCGGCGCCGGTTCTGCAGACGGTGCGGTGGATGGCGCGGCTGGGCGACCTCGGGCTGCCGGGAGTCCTCTCGAGCGACTGCAGGGACGGGGCCTGCTGCGCCAACTTCAGAAGGGATCTGACCGCGGCTCTGCCTGTGGGCGTTGAGGCACTCGCCGTGCACTCGCGCAGCGACGCGATCGTCGACTGGCGGGCATGCCTCGACCCGCACGCGCGCCAGCTCGAGGTTGACTCGAGCCACTGCGGGATGTCGGTGCATCCAGCCGTCTACCGAGCTCTCGACGACCTGCTCGACGCCCCCCGCGGCGCCTAGATCCCCTCCCGGCGCGGGAGGGCGCGGATAACCCGATCAGCCGTACAGGCGACGATCGATCTCAAACCACATGCACGCGGAGCTCTCGCCGGCGTCCACCGACCAGCGGTCGGCGATCTGGTCGAGCAGCACGATGTCGTATTCGTCGGGGTCTGACTCCTCGGGCAGTTCGAGCAGCGCCGACGGCGCCCTCAGCTCGACGCGGACGACGTCCACGGCCATCCACGCCCTGAGCGCGAGCGAGTCGCACGGAACCGACCCGCTGTGCTGGACCGCGCGTGAGACGAGCTCGCTGGTGAGCAGCGCCACGGCGTCTCGGAGATCGGGCGACGGCCTGCCGATGTGGCTGACGTGATAACGCGCCATCCGCGGCGCGTAAGGGTCGACGTGCAGGGAAACCTCAAGGTCCGGGGAGACGAGGTCGATCGCCATCCGCTCAGCCATTCCCGGGTCGCGCCTGTCGTAAACTCGTGCCGTGCCCGTGAGCCTAAGCGGTTGCCCGAGGAATTCTCACAGTATTTGCCCGGGCCTGGCCGGATATTCGAGTGACCGCTTGCGAGCTCGCAGCGGCTGGTCGACCGCCTGACGATGGCCCGCATCCCTCCTCTATCCGAGCCGGAGTGGCCCGATGAGCTGCGATCGGTCCTTGACTCGACGCCGCGCGGCATGGGTGGAGTGCGACTGGGTGAGAACAATATCTTCACCACCCTGTCCCGCCACGAGCGGCTCACGCGAGCGTGGCTGCCGTTCGCGGGTGTGCTGTTGGGCGCCGGTGTCCTGCCGGCGCGCGAGCGCGAGCTGCTGATCCTCCGCACGGGCTACAACTGCGACTCGGCGTACGAGTGGGGGCAGCACGTGCGTCTGAGTGAATCGCTCGGGATCGCGCGAGAGGAGATCATGCGCGTCGCCGAGGGACCGCACGCCGACGGCTGGTCGCCGTCGGACGCCTCCCTGCTGCGCGCCGCCGATGAGCTGCACGAACGGGCGAAGATCTCGGAGAGCACGTGGAGCGAGCTGTCGGAGAGCTACGACGAGCGCGGGCTGATCGAGCTGACGATGCTCGTGGGTCACTACCACATGGTCGCGTTCGCTCTGAATTCGCTGGAGGTCGAGCTCGACGAGGGGCTCGAGGGCCTTCCCTGATCAGGGGTGGCGAATGCCGATGAAATGCTCGAGGTCGCGCGCTCTCGCGAGCACGAGCTCGCAGCGCCGGGTCTCAGCCCGCGACCGCGACGCGGGGTAGCGGTGCTCGCGTGCATGGACACGCGCCTGGACCTGTTCCCGATGCTCGGCCTGGAGCGCGGCGACGCGCACATAATCCGCAACGCCGGCGGACTCGCGACCGACGACGCGATCCGTTCGCTGAGCGCCTCCCAGCGTCTGCTCGGCACTGAGGAGATCGTCATCGTCATGCACCGCGGCTGTGGCCTGCACGGGGCCTCGGAGGACGAGTTCACCCAGGAGCTGGCCGCGGACGGGGTGATCCCCACATGGCGGCTCGGCGCGTTCGAGGACCTCGAGGAGACGCTAAGAAACAGCCTCACGCGGCTTCGCTCGAGCCCGGAGCTGCCCTCCCGCGACGGGATCCGCGGCCTGATCTTCGACCCGGAGACCGGGGCGCTCACCGAGGTGCTCGTGGCGTAGAGTGGGCGCGGTGGCGAGCTCGCCTGCAGAGCTGGTGCCCGAGTCACTCGGGGTTGGTGCCGCGGTGCGGCGCTCCGGCCCACGGCTGGTGCGCGATGGGTTCGGGCCGCTGGCCGTCTTCTTCGCCGGCTGGAAGCTGATCGGGCTCGGGGCCGGCATCGCAGCCGCCGTGGTCTTCGGCGTCACGGTGTTCGTCCACGAGCGTCGTCACGGCCGCCCGGCGACCGTGGTGCGCCTCGCGCTCGTGCTGGTCGCGATCCGTGCGACCGTCGGCATCGTCTCGGGCAGTGGAAGCGCCTATCTCGCCACCGAGATCGGGATCGACATGCTGCTCGGGACGACGGTGCTCGCTTCGCTGGCGACCCAGCGGCCGTTCGCGTCGTGGTTCGCCGCAGATGTCTATCCCTTCCCGCGCGAGGTTCTCGAGTCACAGACCTACCGGCAGGCGATGCGAAGGATCACGCTCGTATGGGCCGTCTACTTCTTCCTGCGCGGCCTCGTGCGCCTGACCGCGCTGCTCACGCTCAGCACCAACAGCTACGCGCTCGTCGTGGCGCTCACCGACGCCCCGTTCCTGATCGCGCTGCTCGCGTGGTCGGTCTATCACTCGGTCGGCACCTTCCGGCGCAGCGCCGAGTGGGGACCGATGATCGCCGCCGCCGAGACCTCGCGCTGACAGCGCGGCGCGCAGGCGACCCGTGCCCGAGTGCGCGAGGGCCAATCAGCTGATGGCGCCCGCGCCCGCCGCCCGTGCGGGGCCCGCCGGGGGCGCCGCTCCGGCCGCGGGCGCGCGAGCGCCGGATCGCAGCGCGCCGGTGTCACGCGTCAGCCGCTGGGCGAGCGCGACGGGGATCAGGCTCACGAGGATCACGAACAGGACGACGACGTTGACCTGGGGAAGCTGCTGGCCGTTCCTGATGTGGGCGAAGATCCAGATCGGAAGCGTGTTCTGCGCGCCTGCGGTGAACGTCGTCACGACGATCTCGTCGAACGACAGGGCGAACGCGAGCAGACCCCCCGCAACGAGCGCCGTCGCGATCATCGGCAGGGTCACGAAGCGGAACGTCTGCCAGCCATCGGCGCCGAGATCCATCGACGCCTCGATCAGCGAGGACTGCGTGCGGCGCAGCCGCGCGAGCACGTTGTTGTAGACGACGACGATGCAGAAGGTCGCGTGGCCGATGACGATCGTGAGCAGCGAGAAGGTCAGGTTGTTGAAGCTGATGAAGGAGTTCAACGCCATGCCGGTGATGATTCCCGGCAGCGCGATCGGCAGGATCAGCACGAGCGACACGGCTTGGCGCCCGAAGAAGCGGAAGCGGTCGACGGCGAACGCCGCCATCGTGCCGATCACCATCGCGATCCCCGTCGCCAGCAGCCCCGCCCGCAGAGAAAGCGACAGCGCCTGGCGTACTTCGGTGTTGTTCCACGTCGATGAGAACCAGCGCGTCGAGAGCCCCGACAGCGGCCAGCTCTGCACGTTCGAGGGGTTGAACGCGTAGAGCATGATGATCACGATCGGGAAGAACAGGAACAGGATGATCAGTCCTGCCCAGACGGCGAACGCGACGCGACTCCATCGGCCGGTTCCGATCACAGCGCCTCGAACGCTCCAAGTCGGCGGGCGATGAGCAGATATATCCCCATCACGACCAGCGGCACGGTGGCGAAGGCAGCGGCGAACGGGACGTTGTTGGAGATGCCGACTTCCTGGTAGACGACGTTGCCGATGAACGTCGAGCCCGCACCGCCGACGAGCGTGGGGGTGATGAAGTCGCCGAGCGTGAGCGAGAAGGTGAAGATCGAGCCCGCCACGATCCCGGGCAGGATCAGCGGCAGCAGCACGAGCCGGAAGCTTCGCCACCCGTGCGCGCCGAGGTCGGCCGAGGCCTCCAGGAAGGAGTCCGGCACGCGTTCGATCGCGGCCCAGACCGGCAGGATCATGAACGGCAGCCAGATGTAGCTGAACACGATCCACATCGCCCAGTTCGAGTAGCCGATGTTGAGCGAGCCGAGGCCGATGTTGCCGAGGAACCAGTTGAGGATCCCGTCTTTGGCGAGGATCAGCCGCCAGGCGAACACGCGGACCAGATAGCTGGACCAGAGGGGGATCAGGACCGCCACGAAGAGCGCCGCCTGCAGGCGCTTCGGAGCGATCCGCGCGGCGAAGAACGCGAACGGCACCGCGAGCAGGATGTCGGTCACCGTGACAGCCGCGGCGATGCCGATCGTGCGCAGCGCGATCGTCCGGTACGCCGGCACTTTGATCAGCGTTTCGAAGTTGGCCAACGTCCAGCTGTGGACGACCTTGCCGCTGAACGCGTCGACGCTCCAGAGCGCCGACAGGAACAGCAGGAACAGCGCCCCCAGATAGATGAGGACGAACCATCCGCTCGGCGCGGACAGGAGCAGGGCGGCCCGCAACCACGGCCGGCGGTAGAGAGCCGCCGACGCGTGGGTGCGGGCCGCTGCGTTCAACTCGATGGCGCCCGCCCGGGACCTAGGCGGTTATTTCCGTCCACTTTTTCTGCCAGACGCTGTAATCGGTGCAGTCGGTTTTGCCGTTCCCGCAGTCTTTCACCGGCGTCTTCCAGAACTTGATGCTTTCGAAGTAGGCGCTTGGGGCGTTGGCGTGGTATTTCACGCACGATCCCTGCTTGATCTGTTCCATGAAGGGACACGCCTTTGTGTTGGCCGGCGTCTCGCCGAACGAGATCGCCTGTTCGGCCTGCACCTTGGGAGTGGAGACCCAGTTCACCCATTTGTAGGCGCAGTTGGGGTGCTTCGCGTGGGCCGAGAGCATCCACGTGTCGGCCCAGCCCGTCGCCCCCTGGGTCGGGATCAATTCGTTGACCGCCACTTTTGCAGCCTGCAGGTTGTTCGTCTGCAGCGGCCACGCGGCGCCGATCACCGCATCTCCGTTCTTGAACAGTTCCACCTCGTCGGCCGCCGCCGTCCAGTACTTCTTCACCAGCGGGCGCTGCTGTTTGAGCAGCGCCACCGCCGCATTCAGCTGCGATTCGGTGAGCTCATACGGGTCGGTGATGCCGAGGCTCGGCTGCGTCTTTGACAGGTACAACGCCGCGTCGGCGATCTGGATCGGGTTCGCCGGCACGGTGACCGCGCCTTTGTACTTCGGGTTGTAGATGGATTCCCAGCTCGTCGGCGCCGGCTTCACCTTGCTGCTGTTGTAGAGCAGGACGTTCGGGCCCCACTGCAGCGAGATCCCGTAGTGCACGCCATTCACCGTGTTGTGCGAAGGCGACTGCAGCTGGGGTATGAAGTTCTTCCATTCCGGAACCAGGGCCACGTTCATCGCCGCCACGTTGCCCCCGCTGATCAGCCGCAGGCTCGCGTCACCGGACGCGGACACCATGTCGTACGTGCTCCCGCCGCCCTGACGCATCAGCGTCACCATTTCATCGGAGGAGCCCGCGTACTTGGCGTGCACCTGGCAGCCCGTCGAGGCTTCGAACGGCTTCACCCATTCGGGCTGCGCATAGCCTTCCCACGCGACGAGGTTCAGCTGCCCCTCGCCGCTGCCGATCGACGTCGGCACGCTGCTACTCGACGTCGAACTGCTCGAGCCGCACGCCGTGACCCCGATCGCCATCGCGGCGAGGACCCCAGCCAAGGCCCAATCGATCTTCGCAAACCTCATCGGTCCCTCTCCTCCTGTTGTTTGACCTCGAGCTCGGACTCGTCGCGCCTGCGCCAGGCGAGGCGGACCCGCCGCCCCCGCTGCCCGAGCGCCTCCGCTGCGGACATGTCCAGGTTCTGCCGAACGACGACGAGCGTCTCGCCGCTCTCGAGCTCGACGACGTAGCGCGTCACCGAGCCCAGGTACGCCACCTCGCGCACGACGCCCGCCGCGTCGGCGGCCTCGGCCTCGCTGTCCTCCAGGAGGCGGATCTTCTCGGGACGGACCGTGTACCTGCGGCCATCGCGCTCGATCACGTTCGAGGTGCCGACGAAACCCGCCACGAACTCGTTCGCCGGGCTCTCATATATCTCGCCGGGCGTTCCGACCTGCTCGAGCCTGCCGTCTGAGAAGACGGCGATCCGATCGCTCATCGTGAGCGCCTCGTCCTGGTCGTGGGTCACGTACACGAAGGTGATCCGCTCGCTCAGCTCGCGCTGGATCGACTTCAGCTCCAGCTGCATCGCCTGGCGGAGCTTGAGGTCGAGCGCCCCGAGGGGCTCGTCGAGCAGCAGCACGCGGGGCCGGTTGACGATCGCCCGCGCGAGCGCGACGCGCTGGCGCTGGCCGCCGGAGAGCTGGGCCGGGCGCCGTCCCTCGACGCCGGGGAGGCGCACCATCTCGAGCGCTTCGGCGGCGCGCTGCTGACGCTCGCGCTTGGCGACGCCCTTGACCCGCAGGCCGTAGGCGACGTTCTCGATCACGCTCATGTGCGGGAACAGCGCGTAGTCCTGGAATACGGTGTTGACGGGACGCTCGTAGGGCGCGCTGCGCGTGACGTCGAGCCCATGCAACTCGACAGTCCCCGAATCGGGCAGCTCGAAGCCGGCTATCACGCGGAGCGTCGTCGTCTTGCCCGAACCCGAAGGGCCGAGCATGGTGAAGAACTCGCCCGCCAAGACCTCGAGCGTGAGCCCCTCCACGGCGACCACATCGCCGTAGGTCTTGCGCACCGCGCTCAGCCGGACGGCGGTCTCCTCGGCGCCCGGCGCGGCAGGGGAAGGATGCGTGGCAGGCACAGCAACCGTCGAACCGCTCGAGGAGACCATCTACCGCGAGTCTAATTGGCAAATCAGACGCGCACAAATGTCCCTTATGGACAATCTGGACGGTGTAGCTGCTCCATAGCGGACCGAACTACGCGTCGCGGCGCGGCTCTGCGTTGGACGAATCGGCAGGCCTCGACGCCACACATGGGTGGACGCCGCTGCGGCCAGGCGGCGGCGGTCAGCCGGGCGGCCGGTGGCGGTGCTCGGCGAACATCGCCAGCGCGTGACGGCCGGCGGGGTGCTCTCGAGCGCGCCGCACGAGCGCCGCCGTGTCTGCAGGCATCAGCTCCGGCTGGGGAAGCGGACTCCCGTACTGCGGGGGCACCACCACGGAAGCCGACAGCGCCGCGAAGGTCAGGTCGGGGGCGCCGAAGCGCTCGCCGGCGAGGTAGGGTCGACCGTCGGCGAGCAGCTCGGCGACGAGATCGAACTCGCGCCACACCTCTGCCTCGTCCTCGACCTCGATACCGGGCCGGATCTCGAGCACCCTGCCGATGATCCGGCCCGCGAGCGGCCACGCTCGCCGCAGCATGCGGTCCTCCCAGGCCGGCACGCCTGTGTTGTTGAACTCGACCGCCAGCTCGCGGCGGGGGAGCATGTGCACATACATCAGCCGCCGGCCCCTCGGCCCGAGGCGCTCGTCCAGCCGCCGGCAGAGCTCGAGCTCGGCCGCGCGCGCGCCGCGAGCGGTCGCGAACAGGCGATGCTCCGGCGGCGTGCGGGCGTCGACCCAGAAGAGGATCTCGGCGGACTCGGCGATCGCCCCCCGGGGAGTCACCAGGACCGGGACCGTCAAGCCGCCACCGGCACGCCGCGCCGCCAGCCGGTGGACCCCCTGAACGTGGCGCTCCTCGCGGTAGGCGAGGCCGGCTCGCTCGAGCGCCCAGCGGGCCTTCTCGCAGTAGTGGCTGATCGGAATCGTGACGAGCCGCAGCACCGCCGGGGGAGTATGACCCTTTGCTAGGGTCCCGCGAGGTGCCGCTCAGAACCGGTACGGGGAGACGCGATCGCGCCGCACGGCCGCCGGGCCCCGCTCGCCCCGTGCCGCTCCCGTCGCTGGCCGGGCAGTTCGACGAGTGGCAGATCGAGCTGCATGGACGGCGCGTCATCTACAGGGTCGCGGGGAGCGGTCCGCCGGTCGTGCTGATCCACGGGATGCTCAACTCCTCGAGCCACTGGAGGTCGGTAGCCACCAACCTGGCACGCGAGCACACGGTGATCGCGCCTGATCTGATCGGCCACGGTGACTCGGCCGCGCCGCGCGGGGATTACTCGCTGGGCGCCCACGCCGCGAGCATCCGCGACCTGCTCGCCGCCATCGGCGTCGACCGCGCGACGATCGTCGGGCATTCGCTGGGCGGGGGCGTGGCGATGCAGTTCTTCTACCAGTTCCCCCAGCGCGTCGAGCGGCTCGTCCTGATCTCGAGCGGCGGTCTCGGGCGGGACGTGAGCCCCCTGCTGCGCACGGCGGCGTTGCCGGGCATGGCAGCGCTGCTGTCGCTGACGATCCATCCGAGGATGGTCGCGGCCCTCTGGGCGGCAGGCGCGCGGCTTCGCGCCCGCGGCGTCTCCGGCGGCGTCTACCTGCAGGCGATCGCGCGGGCGATGCGCCCGCTCGAGAACGCAGAAGCGCAGGGTGCCTTCCTGCACACGCTCCGGTCGGTGATCGACGTGCACGGGCAGCGAGTGGCCGCCACCGACCGCCTCTACCTGCTCGAGACGATGCCAACCCTGGTCGTATGGGGCGAGCGCGACAACACGATCCCGATCGACCACGGCAGGCGCGCCCACGACGCGATCCCGCAGAGCCTGTTCAGAACGCTGCCCGATGCGGCGCACTTCCCCCACCTCGAAGACCCCGAGGGGCTCGCCGAGCTGCTGCGCGAGTTCATCCAGACCACCCAGCCCGGCCGGATCGACGACGCGGACTGGGGAACGGTCGTCGCCCGGCGCTCGCCGCGCTCGCGCCGGCTCGGCGCCGCCTAGACCCAGGCTCGACGGAGCCGCCGGCGGTCAGGCGGCGACGACGCCGCTCGTCGAACTCGCCTGAGTGCCGCTCTCCAGGCACTCGAGCAGCGCCTCGACGCAGGCCGGGTCGAACTGGCTGCCGGCGTTGCGCTTGAGCTCGTGGAAGGCATGCTGAACCGAGAGCGCGCTCCGGTAGGGGCGTGAGCTGGTGATCGCGTCGAAGGCGTCGGCGACCAGCATGATCCGCGAGGCCTGCGGGATCGCCTCGCCGCGCAGCCCGTCTGGATAGCCCGAGCCGTCGAAGCTCTCGTGCGAATGGCGGATCCACGGCACGATCGTCTCGAGCCCCTCGATGCGCGATACGAGCTCGGCGCCCGCGACGCTGTGGCCCTTCATCAGCTCGTACTCCTCGGCGCTGAGGCGGCCGGGCTTGCACAGGATCTCGTCGGGGACGGTGACCTTGCCCACGTCGTGGAGCATCGCCGCCATGCGCAGCATGCCGAGCACCTCGGGCTGCCAACCCATCTCGGTGGCGATCGCGACCGCGAGATCGGCGACCGCGCGCGAGTGCTCGTGCCGCGCATTCATGCGCATGTCGACGGCGTTGGCGAGCGTCGCAGCCCAGCTGAGCCGCTCGGTCGGACCGGTCTTGTCGCGGTCGGGGCGACCATGGCGGGAGGCGTACAGCCGCACGTCGGCGAGCCGCATCAGCTCCTCGAGCTCCACGCCGTCCATCGGGAAGGTGGCGAGCCCGATCGAGCAGGGCGCACGATCGCCCAGCGCGGTCGTGACCCGGTTCGCGCTCTCGAGCGCGTCCGCGGGGTCGATTTCGGCGAACAGGACGGCGAACTCGTCGCCGCCGAGGCGGCCGATCGCGTCGTTCGGCCTGACCGTCTGGCTGATCCTCTGCACGACCCACCGCAGCAGCTCATCGCCGGCCGCATGGCCGAAGCGGTCGTTGACGGGCTTGAAGTGGTCGATGTCGAGCACGAGCACGCTGCCCTGTCCAGCTCGGCGCATCGCCGCGCTGATCTCCGCTGCCGCGCGCTCTTCGAACCCCCGCCGGTTCAGGCATCCCGTGAGGGAATCGGCGCGCGAGACCTCCATCAGCGCCGAGCGCTGGTGATCGTGGTTGCGCGCCTGCCACGCGCTCATCGCTCCGGTGCATGCGAGCATCGCCGAGAAGAGGGCCTGGTAGTCCCATCCGGCGCCACCGATCGTGAGGGCCAGCAGCAGATACGCGACGACGGTGAGCCCGCCGACGGCTATGACCGAGCCGAGCGGGTAGGACATCGCCGAGAAGACCACCGGTATGAAGAACATCAGCGCGATCGCGCTGCGGGTGCCGCCGTCGGCCGCCGTGGCGAGCGCGATCAGCGCGAGGTCAGTGACGCTCCAGCCGAAGAAGAAGGCCTCGCGATAGCCGCTTCGCACGATCCGCTCTCGGGGCAGTCGCGCGACGATCGCCCCGCCGATCAGGCCGAGCCCGAAGAGCGCGAGGATCGGCACGCGATGCGGCCGCTGCCAGGTCAGCGCCACATAGACGGCACCGGTCGCGCACACGACGTAGGTGAGCCACACGCCGGCCGCGAAAGTCGCAACGCGCATGCCGATCGCCGACTGGTCGACTATGCCCCGGTCCAGCTCGCCCTTCATGGACTATTTATCGGGACTTGTTGTCAAGACCTGAGCCCCTGCGGGGCCCTCTGGACGTCCGCCGGGAGCTGTGCAGGCGGCCCGGGGCCCGCGGTCGGGCGCGCGTGCGCCGCGCCGGCGTTCGGGCGTGCGCCGCGCGGGCGTTCGGGCGTGCGCCGGTCGGGTCGAGCGATCGGCTAGCCGGAGGGGGCCAGCCGCCACGCCGGCGGGTAGGGCAGCGGCGTCAGCGTCTCCTCGAGCTGCTCACGCAGCGGCTCGTAGTCGGGCGGCAGCGAAAGCCGCTCGCCGAGGTGCTGCTCATCCTCGTCGACGGCGAAGCCGGGGCCGATCGTCGCCATCTCGAACAGCACGCCGCTCGGCTCGCGGAAGTAGACCGAGCGGAAGTAGAAGCGGTCGATCACCGGCGTCGGGCGCGCGCCAGCGGTCGCGACCCGCAGGCGCCAGGCCTCGAGATCCTCCATCTGCGCGGCGAAGGCCACGTGGTGCACCGTTCCGGCCCCCTGGCTGCGGTGGATCTCGGGGGGCGCCTGGTCGTAGGCGTAGAAGCTGCCGCGATGCTCACCGCGAACCTGCCAGTGCTCGCCCTGCAGGCGCTCGAACCCGAGCGTCGCTCCGAGCAGCTGCTCGCTGAGCTCCGGAGCGTGGCTGTAGGCGCGCACGCCCTCGAAGCCGCGCAGCGCGTGCTCGCCGGGGATCTCGGGTGATTGGGCCGACAATGGCTCGTCGTCGCTCCGCTGGACCACGAGCTCGTGTTCGAGCCCCTCGGGATCGGCGAACAGCAGGCTGTCCCGCGTCAGATCTGCGCGAGTCCCCGCGGCGGTCAGGCGGTCTCTCCAGAAATCGAGCGCCTGCTGCGAGCCCACCCGCCAGACGATCCTGTGAACCATGCCGGCGCCGGCTCTCCCCGGCGCCGCGTCGGGATACTCGAAGAACGTCAGGTCCGCCCCGGGCGAGCCCTCCTCGTCGCCGTAGAAGAGGTGGTAGACGGTGGGGTCGTCCTGGTTGACTGATCGCTTGACCATCCGCAGACCGAGCAAGCCGGTGTAGAACTCGACGTTGCCCGGGGCGTCGGCCGTGATCGCGGTGATGTGGTGAATGCCCTCGAACTTCATGGCAGCGAACTCTATGCCTCCGCGGGTACCCGTGTCGCCGCAATTGTCAACCCCGGGAGACTTGGGGTCGCGCCGATCCGTCGTGCGATCATCGGCGCGTGCAAGACGGCTCGCTCATCCCGCGATTCGGGCGCGCGCGAAGGGATCCCACGCTCGCCGTCCTCGAAGGCTTCCATCCGGTCAAGCACGCGCTGCGCTTCGGCGCGCGCATGCTCGAGGTCGTCTGCCGCGATCCGGCCGAGCTCGATCGCCTCGCCGAGCTGCTGGCCGCCGACGTCGGCGACAGGCTGCGCGCGCTCGCCCGGCCCATCGAGCCGGCGGTCTTCGATCAGCTCGTCCCGCTCGCGCCCTCGACGGGCATCATCGGCCTCGCGGAACGCCCGGCACTCGACCCCCGAGCCGCCCTGTCGGACCCGCGCGCCGCGCCCATCGTGCTGCTCGAGGACCCGCGCGACCTCGGCAACATGGGCGCGTGCGTGCGTGTCGCGGCGGCGGCCGACGTGGCGGGCGTCCTCACCACCGGAACGCATGATCCCTGGCACCCCGACGCGCTGCGCGGCGCCGCCGGCCTGCACTTCGCGCTGCCCGTCGCCCGGCTGCACTCGCTCGAGGAGCTCGACGGCGGCGAGCGGCCGCTGATCGCGGTCGATCCCGCCGGCGATCCCCTGCAGGCGCTCGAGCTGCCGCCGCGCGCGGTCCTCGCCTTCGGAACCGAGCGCTACGGCATCAGCCCCGAGCTCACCGCGCGGGCGCACGCGCGCGTCAGCATCCCGATGCGTGAGGGCGTCTCCAGCCTCAACCTTGCGACGTCCGTCGCCGCCATCCTGTTCGCGTGGCGCCTGTGCGCGCGGCCGGTCTCACCGATGGACTGATCGCCCGACAGCAGCGCTCCAGCTGCTGCCGGGCGCTTCGGGTGCAGGCTACGCGCGCTAGCGCGCCGCGCGGGCCTGCACTCCGTCGAGCAGCCTCCAGTTGCCCTCCAGCGCCGCCGCGGCGAGCTGCTCCATCCTGTCGACCTTCGGCTCGGGCTCTGGCAGCCCGGAGATCAGGCTCTCGATCAGCTCGCGGGCCTCCCCTGCATGCTCGACGTCGAGCAGCTCGTGAGTGCTGAAATACTCGAGCGCGGGCCCTTCCTCGGCGTAGCCGTAGTGGAGCCTCAGCCCCTCGAGCTTGGTCGTCGAGACCTCGGGCTGGGAGGCCTCGATCGCATACAGGACGGCGAGCCGCTCCAGCAGGTCATCGCCCTCGGTCCAGGCGCGGACGCACTCGAGTGTCTCGGGCAGCGGCGGCCGTGACTGCGGCTGCGGCGCGCCCGCCGCGTGCGCGAAGCGATCCCACATCGCCACGTGGCTCACCTCCTCGGCGGCGTGGGCCTCGAGCTCGGGCGCGTGAGCCTCCGGGGCGCCGGCCGCCGCACGCGTCGAGGCCTCGGCGAGCGCGAGGACCGCGTGCCTGTACTCGCCCGCGTAGAAGGCGAGCTCGTCCGCGCTCAGCTCGCCGGCGCTCCAGCGAAGGTAGAACGGATGCTCGAGCACGGTGCGGGCGGCGCGAACCTGATCCAGTCTCGCGATGACGCTCATGAGGGGGCTCCTTTGTGTGTTGGTTGGTGCGCGGGGAAGGACATCGACTCGGCGAATAGAAATTGACGGTTACAGCGAGGTCATTCTCGCGTAGGGCTGGACTGCCATCCGGGCACTGTGGGAGGGTCCGAGATGTAGCAGACTGAGAAGAGGTGATCGTCCATCACTCTGATCCTCATCGTCGCCTTGGCGCTCGGCCTGACGGCCGCCGCGGCATTCGTGATCGCCCTCGGCCGAGCGGCCGCGCAGGGTGACGCGGAGATGGCGAGGCTGATCGTCGAGAGGCTTCCGACGTCCATCGCCTCGCCCCGCCAGAGCTACGCGGGGTTCGCCCGGGCCCAGTCGACTATCTCCTTCGACCCGTCGATGACGGTGCCATCGTCGAGCACCAGCGTCGGCACCCAGCGGTTGCCGGTCAGCTCCTGGACCTCCCTACGACCGCGTGTCTGGTTGAACATCCCCGGCAACGGCGCGAGCCCGTAGGAGCGGACGAGCTCCGGCTTGTAGCCGGCCCGCTCGAGCGCCGTGTGGGCGTTCGCGCACGGGTGGCCCCCCGGTCGCGGGGTTGGAAACGTGCCCCAGCAGACGTACAGCCTCACGAGACCTTGAGCGTCCCTTCCATCCCGGCCTGGCGATGGCCTGGCACGGTGCAGTAGAAGGTGTAGGTCCCCGGCTTCAGGTTCAGCGTGAGCGATCGGTTGCCGCCGGTGAACGTCGGCGTGCCGCCGAGGACCGTGCTGCCCTGCGCGACCGTGACGTTGTGTTCGACCTGCGCGGTGTTCCTGAGCGTGATCGTCACCGTTCCGGCCTTCGCGCTGAGCGCCTTCGTGTTGAAGCTGAGCAGTCCGGTGGGGTCGGCGGTGAGCATCAGCGAGCTCGCGGCGCCGCCCTTCACCGGTGCCGGAGCCGCTGTGCTCGTCGGCGGTGCCGAGGACGCGCTGCTCGTCGAGGGAGCGGGCGCGGCGGTGGATTCAGAGCTCGAGGAGGGCACCGCGGGGTTGGGGGCAAAGGTCGTCGGGGTCGCCTGCGCACCCGAGAGCGGGCTGGCAGCCCGTGCGCTCGGCGAGCCTCCGGAGGTGAGCACGGCGGTCGAGACGGCGCCCAGGACGAGAATCGCCGAGATCGCGATCACCGCACGCTCGCCGGCCGGGGTGTCGGGGAATCGGGGCCGGCGCAGGCCGAGCCCGAGCGAGACCGTCAGCGCCCACAGCACGAGCAGCCCGCCCGCTATGTAGAAGGGGACCTTGCTCTTCTCGGCAGCGACGATCGGGGCCAGCTGCAGGGCCAGGGCGTGCATCTGGCGCGAGCCTAGCCGATGGGGCACGGGATATGCTGCGCCGCGAGATGAGCGATGTGGTGCGCACGCCGGAGGACGCGCTCGAGGGTCTTCCGGACTTTCCGTTCGAGGCGCACTACCGGAGCGTCGGCGAGCTGCGCCTGGCCCATCTCGACGAGGGCAACGGCCCGCCCGTCGTCTTCGTGCATGGTGAGCCGACGTGGTCGTTCCTGTGGCGGAAGGTGATCCCGCCGGTTCGCGATGCCGGCTTCCGGTGCGTCGCGCCCGATCTCGCCGGCTTCGGCCGCTCGGACAAGCCGACCGAGATCGGCTTCTACACCTACGAGCGCCACGTCGCGCACGCGGCGGCGCTGCTGGAGGAGCTCGACCTCCGTGACGCCACGATGGTGGTCCACGACTGGGGCGGCCCGATCGGCCTGCGCCTGGCCGTGGAGCACCCCGAGCGCGTGGGGCGGCTCGTGATCATGGACACCGGGCTGTTCAGCGGCCGTCAGCGGATGACCGACGCGTGGATGGCCTTCCACGACTTCGTCGCCCGAACGGAGGACCTGCCCGTCGGGTTCCTCGTGCGCGGCGCCTGCAAGACCGATCCCGGCGATGAGGTGATCGCCGCATACGAAGCGCCCTACCCGGACGCGGCCTCGAAGGCCGGTGCGCGCGCCTTCCCATTGATACTGCCCCTGACCCCCGACGCACCGGGCGCCGCGGAAGGCCAGCGCGTGACCGAGGCGCTCCGGGCCGACCGCAGGCCCTCGCTCGTCCTGTGGGCCGACTCGGACCCGGTCCTGCCCTTCTCGGTCGGCGAGCGCTTCGCCGAGTCGATCGGCCGGCCCCCGCCCAGGAAGATCGAGAATGCGAGCCACTTCCTCCAGGAGGACCAGGGTCCGCTGATCGGCGAGCTGATCGCCGAGTGGCTCACCGCCGGGTGAGTCGAGGCGGCGGACGGCCGCTCAGGTGCCGGGGCCCTGCGTGATCTGGGGCTGCTCCTCCCCGCTGTCGAGCCCCGGCTCGGAGCGCGAGGCGCGCAGCTCGTACTGGCGCCGTGAGTCGACGTCGGCGCTCGCGAGCACGCGGTCGGCCTTGATCGCGCGGAACAGCCCCTCCGCCACCGGGCGCGGCAGCATCGCGCCGAGCAGGCTGCGTCCCTTGGCCGACTTCGGGACCCACACATCGACGATCCCGTATTCGAGCGCCTCGACGATGGCGCCCGCGACTTCCTTGGGCTCGAGGTTGCTCATCCCCCGGGCCTCACCGAGTCCTCCTCCGAGCTCGGTGTTCACGACGTATGGCATCACGTAGCTCACCTCGATGGCGGAGCTCATCAGCCGCAGCTCGCCGCGCACGGCCTCGCTCAGTCCGACGACGGCGTGCTTGGTCGCCGAGTAGGTAGCCCCTCCAGGCGCGCCGTACTTGCCCGCCTGCGAGGAGATGTTCACGATCTGCCCGCGGTCCCGCGGGAGCATCCGCTCGAGCGCGAGCTTCATGCCGTAGATCACGCCGTGCAGGTTGATGTCGATCATCCGCCTGGCGGTTGCGTCGTCCTCGTCGATGAAGCGGCCGAGCTGCATGATGCCGGCGTTGTTGACGAGCACGTCGAGCGGACCGAGCTGCTCTTCGGCGCCGTCCAGGAAGGCCGCGAAGGACGCTCGGTCGGTCACGTCGAGCTCGAGCGCGACCGCGCTCGGCCCGAGCTCCGAGGCGGTCTGGCGGGCCGCGTCGAAGTCGACGTCGCCGATCGCGACCCTCATGCCCTTGTGCAGAAACGCCTCCGCGGTGGCGCGCCCGATCCCGCGGGCGGCACCCGTGATCGCGGCCGTCTCTCCGGCAAGGATTCGCGGCTGCTTGGCCATTTCATCTCCCGTGCTGTGGGTGGATTGTGCTGCAACGCTAGCGCCTGGAGGCCGCGGCCGGCTCCGCCAGGGCGACCCTGATATAGGGTGCTCCCATGTCGTCCTTCAAGTTCGAGGGGCAGCGCCTGTCCTACACCGAATTCGGCGGCGGACCGGCCGCCGTCACATCCGGCGGGGGCCGCGGGCGCACGGCGACCAGCTCCCAGGCGCAGGACCGGCCGCTGATCCTGCTGCACGGGCTGCTGCTCTCCCAGGAGATGCACAGGCCGCTCGCCGAAGACCTGGCGGCGCGCGGCAACCGCGTCATCACGATCGACCTGCTCGGCCACGGCAAGTCCGACCGTCCCCGCGACATGTGGCGTTACTCGATGGGCTTCTACGCCGAGCAGGTGCTGGCGTTGATGGATCACCTCGAAATCGACGAGGCGGTGGTCATGGGCACGTCTCTCGGCGCGAATGCCGCGCTCGAGGTGGCCGCGCGCAAGCCCGAGCGCCTGAAGGCGCTCGTGATCGAGATGCCGGTGCTCGACAACGGGCTGCTCTCCAGCGCGCTCACCTTCACCCCGCTGCTCGTCGCCCTGACCTTCGGCGAGCCGGTGATGAAGCTTCTCGCCCGCGTGACGCGCGCGATCCCGAGGGGCCTCGTGCCCCACTACGGCAACGTCATGCTCGACCTCGTGCGCCAGGACCCGGGGCCCGGAGGCGCGCTGCTCCAGGGGCTGTTCTTCGGGCGTATAGCGCCCCACCGCAGCGAACGACACACGTTCGAGGTCCCGGCGCTCGTGCTGGGCCATCGCCGCGACCCGGTCCACCCCTTCAGCGACGCCGGGATGCTGGCGGAAGAGATGCCAAACGCACGCCTGCTCCAGGCCGACTCGCTGATCGAGCTGCGCACGCGTCCGGAGCGCCTGACGACCGAGATCGCGGGCTTCCTGGACGACGTCTGGGGAGAGCGGCCGGTTCGGGCGAAACGCTCGGCGAAACGCCGCGCCAAGACCGCGCGGGCCCGGTCATAGGCGCGCGCGCGGCGATTGCGGCGTCTACTGGAAGAGTTCCAGTTCGTTGACGCTCACATGGCCCGGGGCCTGAGCGGTGCCGACCGACGACGCGGGCGCCTTGCTGATCCAGAGGGTCAGAAAGCGAACCGGCTTGGTCCCCTTGAGCTTGATGTGCGTGTGCCGGGACTTCACCTGAAGGGTCACGCTGAGCTTGCTCCAGGCCGGGTCGGTGATCAGCGGGGGCAGCGTATGGGCGCTCGAGCCGTAGATCTGGACTGACATGCCCGGCGTCGTCGTGATCACCTCGACCGCGGAGATCTTGTGCGGGGTCTTGAGGTCGATCACGAGCCCCTCGGCCATCTTCGGTGCGACCGCCGGGTCGACCTGCGCCGTCCACCCGGTCGCCGTTTCGCCATCGATTGCGAGGCTGGGGTCGCCGAAGTAGCTCGCCGGGTAGGCGGATGGGTTGTAGGTGGAGGCCGCGTTCGTGTCGAGCAGGAGCGGCTGGGCCTGCGCTTCACCGCCGCCGGAGCTGGCGGCGGGCGTCGAGGTGGTCGGCGTCGTCGCGGTCGGCGTAGCGCTCGCCGGTTTCGGCGTCGTGGAAGCGAGCGGGATTTTCGGCGGCGTCACGCTCGGGAGGGGCACCACCGCTTTGGCCGCGGCGGGCGGCAGGACCGTTTTCGGGACCGCCGGAGTCGCGGGCGGCGGCGTGGTCGCAGGGGCGGGCGCGACGGGCGCCTGTGCGACGGTCCGCGTCACCGCTACGAGGCGCGTGCCGCCTTTGCTGAGCGCGGCGTAGCCGGCTCCGGCGGCCGCGAGGACGAGCACGGCCGTGGCGATCAGGATGCCGGCGCCCGAGCGCCACGCCGGGGCGCCCGTGCCGAGGCTGCCGGGCGCGCCCGCGCCGCACTGCAGGCACCAGTCCTGGCCCGGACTCATCGGCGAGGAGCAGTTCGCGCACGTTTGCTGCGCCGGCGCTCCAGGAGCTGCGCTCGCGCCGTTGGAATCGCCTGGCGGCGAGGGCGGGTGCCCGCCCACCGTGGCGGGCGCAGGATCAGCTTGCACTGAGGCCACGGCGAGTGATTGTACCCGGGGGCCCCGCTCGTTCGGGGCACGTGGGCGGGGAACGGTCCGGCCGGTCGGGCCGGGTCACGGCTCAGCGCGGGGGCGGCGGTCCGCCCGGCACGATGTCACGCCCCGTCGGCACGAGGTCCTCGCCGAGCTCCAGCTGCCAGTAGTAGCGGGTGAACGTCATGCCGGCCGCGAACTCTCCGACATGCGGCGCCACCCGCTCCCCGGCCGCCATCCGGACGATCAGCTCGGGATACGTGCGGCCCTCGTGAGCCGCGAACACGGGGCCCGGAAACGCTCCGCCGAAACGCGTGTTCACATCGGTGATCGCGACGCCGATCTCCGGGTCGCGAAACACCTGGATCGTCGCCGGCCCGCACACGCGCAGCGCCTCCATCGTGCGCCGCGCGAGCTCGAC
Organism: Solirubrobacteraceae bacterium; assembly: GCA_035948815.1. Taxonomy (GTDB): domain Bacteria; phylum Actinomycetota; class Thermoleophilia; order Solirubrobacterales; family Solirubrobacteraceae; genus Palsa-744. The sequence goes on from DASZIU010000119.1 coordinate 40,161, forward strand.
CAGCTCCTCGTCGCGGATCACCCGGCCCTTGATCGACTCTCCTCCCCGCGACTCGAGCATCGTCCGCGGGATCGCGTTCAGGCACTGCCCGTCGCGATCGCCGAGGCAGTCGATCGAGAACTCGGGGCCCTCCATCGCGCGCTGGATCATCGTCGGCTCGGCGACATAGCCGACGAAGAAGCGGGCCTCGGAGGCATCGCGCGCGATGTGGATCGAGCGGGCCCCCGAGCCGCGGCGCGGCTTGACCATCACCGGGTAGGCGATCGCATCGAGGTCATCCTGCGGTAGCACTGTGGGGGGCGAGGGCAGCGAGTAGCGCTCCAGCAGCTGGTGAGCCTCGTACTTGTCGTAGGTGGCCCGAGCCACCTCGGAGGAGGGGACGAGCGCGGGAAGCCGCCCCTCCTCACGGGCCCGTGCGAGCACCTCGATGTCGAGGTCGGTGAGCGGCAGCACCGCGCCCACCGCATGCTCCTCGCAGAGTCGCTCCAGCGCCGGCACGTACTCCGGATCCTCGATCAGCGGCACCTCGGCGTGCACGTGCGCGGCATAGCGGGCGGGGGCAAGCGGCGATGGGTCCGCGACGACGGTCCGCGTCAGGCGCGCGAAGCACGCGACGATGTCGTAGCGCTTGCCGGCGCCCGTCAAGAGGATCGCCGGCGCGCTCACAGCTCGCCCTGCCATCCGCCCGTCTCGCCCTTGTAGAGCCCCGAACCACCGAGCACGAGCACCGCCGTCCGCCACAGGATCCTCAGGTCGAGCGCCGGCGAGCGGTGCTCGATGTAGTAGAGGTCGAGCTCGATGCGCTCGCTCCACGGCAGCGAGGCGCGGCCGTTGACCTGCGCCCAGCCGGTGATCCCCGGCTTGACCGCAAGGCGTCCCCGCTGACGCTCGGTGTAGCGCTCGACCTGCGCCGGAAGCGTGGGGCGCGGCCCGATCACCGACATCTCGCCGCGCAGCACGTTGACGAGGTTCGGCAGCTCGTCGAGCGAGGTCCTGCGCAGGAGCGCCCCGACGCGCGTGACGCGGGAGTCGTTCGCGTTGATCGCAAGGCCCGCGCCGATGTGCTCGGCCCCCTCGACCATCGTGCGCAGTTTGATGACGTCGAAGGCGTGGCCGTGCAGGCCGATCCTGCGCTGGCGGTAGATCACCGGGCCGGGACTCTCGAGGCGGATCGCGAGCGCCGCGAGCGCGAGCGCCGGCGCGGCGAGGAGCAGCACGAGCGAGGCTACGGCGATGTCGAGTGCGCGGCGGATCACGCGGCGGACAGTATGGCGCGCACCCTCAGCGGGTCCCCTCGGCGGCCTCCCAGGAGGCCGGCGTCCCGTGGCGTACCCAGTCCCAGAGGCCCGCGGCGGGCGACGCCGTCGTGAGCACGTAGTAGCGGGCGATCAGCAGCGGGCGCGCCCTCAGCACGCCCGCCAGGGCGGCCGCCGCGAGCAGCGCCAGCTGCAGGCCGAGTGTCACCGCATACAGCGACCCCGCCCCGAGCGCCAGCAGCGCGACGTTCGCCGCGAGGGCGATCGCGTGCAGCCCCGGGGTGCTGTAGCGAAGCAGCCGGTGCGAGAGGATCATCAGCGCGTAGCCCGGCGGATAGCCCCGCGGCGAGAGCATCCCGCCGCGCAGCAGGATCGGCCACGTGTGGCTCATCATCCGCCGCTTGCGGGCGAACTCGCCGGCCAGTGAAGGAACCATCTTCTCGCTCGCGCGAGCGCTCGGCACGTACACCGCTCGCAGCCCCCGCTTGACCATGTTGAAGGGGAGCGACAGGTCGTGGCCCATGATCGGGTCGACGACGAGATACGCGTCGTGGCGGGTCGCGTAGATCGCCCCATTGCCGGCGGTGATCGACGACAGGCGCGACTCGAGCCCGCGAAGGGCCAGCTCGTAGCGCCAGTAGACGCCCTCCTGGTTGGCCGCGCCGGCGCCGCCCGCCTCCTGCACGAAGCGCACCTGGCCGCACGCGTAGCCGACGCGCGGATCCTCGAACGCCGACACGAGCGCGCGAGCGGCGCCGCTCTCCCAGAGCGCGTTGGCGTCGGAGAACGCGACGATCTCCCCCCGCGCGCGCTCGACGGCGGCGTCCTGGGCCCGGATCTTGCCTCCGCGCGGGAGCTCGAGCACGAGGTCGGCGCCCGCCTCGCGCGCGCGCACGGCGGTGGCGTCGGTGCATCCATCGCAGGCGACGATCACCTCGAGCCGCTCGCGCGGGTAGTCGAGCGCCAGCGCGTTCTGCACCTTCGCGGCGATCACGCGCTGCTCGTCGTGCGCGGCGACGATCAGCGAGAGGCTCGGGAGCTCGCCCGGCGACGCCCCGCCGCCGGCGTCCCCGCGCCGGGCGCGCAGCACGCGGTCGACCCCGGCGAGCGCGGCGGCGTAGCCGACCTGTGTCCAGGCGATCAAGGCTGCCGCCAGCCAGAAGACGATCTCGAGCGCGGTTCTCATCGGCGCCGATTCTGGCGCAGGAGCGACTCGTAGAGCTCGAGCGTCGCGGCGGCGACGGCGTCCCACGAGTAGGCCCCCGCCGCCGCGGCCCTGGCGTTGCCGGCCATCTCCTCCAGCGCGGCCCGGTCCTCGAGCAGCCCCTGGAGGTCGCCGTGCAGGGCGCTCGCGTCGCCGGCCGGGAAGGTCCGCGCGGCCCCCGTCTCGGCCACCTCGGGGAACCCGCCGACATCGCTCAGCAGGAGCGGCTTGCCGAACGCCAGCGCGGTGAACAGGACGCCGGACTGCTCGATCTCGCGGTAGGGCAGGACGACCAGCTCGGCGCGCCGGAAGTACGCCGGAAGCTCGCCGTCGGTGATGAAGCGGGGGAAGAAGCGCACGTTCTCCGGCGCGGCCGCGAGCAGCGGCGAGATGTCCATCCGCGGCATTCCGGCGACCCACAGCTCGGCGTTCTCGATCCCCCTCCAGGCCTCGAGCAGGACGTCGATGCCCTTGTACGGGCGCATCAGGCCGAAGCAGAGAACGACCGGCACCTCCGTCTGTGGCAGCGACTCGCCCGGCGCGGCCGGCGGCGGCGCCGCGAGGTGCTCGAAGACGCCGTGCGCGATCACGTGGACGCGCGCCGGGTCGAGCCCGAGCTCGCCCGTCAGCCGCTCCCGCCCGTGCTCGGAGTGGACCACGATCGCATCGAAGCGCTCGTAGAGGCGGCGCTGGGCATCGCGCTGCCCGGGCCGCGGCTCGCGTGGCAGGATGTCGTGCGCGGTGAGCACGAGCGCAGGGCGCGGGGCCGTGCCCGAGCCCCTTCGCGGAAGCAGATGGCCGTCCAGATGCTGGACCGTGAGCCACTGGAAGTGGACCACGTCGGCGCTGCGCGCTGCGGCCCGGTACCGCAGCATGTCGGGAACGTGCTCGGCGAGCTTCACCAGGCGGCGCGCCCGCGCATCGCGCAGGCGGGCGGCCGCGCGGTAGAAGGTCTCGTGTCGAACGTAGCCCTCGGCAGGCGCGACCGGCCCGTAGGCAAAGCGGCTCGTGTAGAGCTCGACCTCGGCGCCGGCCGACGCCAGCGCGCGGCACAGGGCGTGGTCATACGGCGGCGTGAAGGCGGAGGGGTCGACGACGTGGACGCGCACGGGCAACGGACAATAGGCGGGTGCCCGACGACAATGCCGCGATGAGCGCCGCCGAGCAGGCCCCGCTGGACCGCCCCCCGGGGTCGGAGGTCGAGGTGAGCTTCTGCGTTGTGAACACCTCCCAGCGCGACCTGCTCCTGCGCGGGCTCGACGCGATCGCCCGCGAGCGTGCCGGCCTGCCGTTCGCCACCGAGGTGCTCGTGCTCGACAACGGCTCGCGCGACGGCTCGGCCGAGGCCGCCCGCGCGCACGCGACCGTCGATCAGACGATCGCGCTCCCCGAGCGGCGGGGCAAGGGGCTCAACGACACCGACCTGCTGCGCCGCGCGAGCGGGCGCTACGGGTTGCTCCTCAATGAGGACTCCGAGCTGATGGCGGGCGCGACCCTCGCGCTCTGGCAGGCCCTCGAGGAGCGCCCGCGCGCCGCCTGCGCGGGCGCCACGCTGATGCGTCCCGACGGCCGCCCGCAACCGTCGGCGTGGCGCTTCCCCACCCCGGCAACGGCGCTCGCGGGAGCGCTCTTCCTGCACCGCCTGCTGACCGTCCAGAGCCGCGGATCGCACACGCGCGACGTGGACTGGTGCCAGTCGGCGGCGCTGCTCGTGCGAGCCGAGGCGGCGCAGGAGGTCGGCTATCTGGACCCAGCCTTCTTCGTCTACTCCGACGAGGTCGACTTCGCCCGCCGGCTGCGCGACGCGGGCTGGCACAGCGTCTACGTCCCGGCGGCGCGCGCGATCCATCACGAGCAGCTGACGAGCGACTCCGCCGCCGACCGGCGGATCGTCGAACTCTCGCGCAACCGCGACCTGTACATGCGCAAGCACCACTCGCCTTCCGCGGCCAGGGCGGTGCGCTGGCTGACGGCGTGGTCCTATGCGCTGCGCGCGCTGGCAGCGACGCTCCTGCCCGGTCATTCGCCACGGCGCTACTGGCGCCACGTCACGGCGACGCTCCACCCGGAGCGGGGCGAGGGCCTGCGCGAGGCCGCCCAGGAGTACAACTCGCGCTAAGAGGCCGGCAGCTCGGCGACCAGCGCCTCGACCACGCGCCGGTCGAGCTGGGAGCCCGCGACGCGCTCGAGCTCCTCGCGGCCCTCGCGCGCGCCGCGCGCCGCGCGGTAGGGCCGGTCGGTCGTGATCGCCCCATAGGTGTCGCAGGCGGCGATGATCCTGGCCGCCAGCGGAATCTCCTCGCCGGCCAGCCCGTCGGGGTAGCCGCCGCCGTCCCAGCGCTCGTGGCTCGCCCGCACGGCCGGAGCCAGGTGTGCGAATGCGTCGATCCGCGCGACGAGCTCGCCCCCGACGGACGCGTGGCTGCGCATCGCGATCCACTCGGCGTCTGTCAGCGCTTCGGGCTTCAACAGGATCTCGCTCGGCACGGCGACCTTCCCGACGTCGTGAAGCAGCGCCGCATAGCGCACGTCGCGGGCGTGCGAGGGGGGGCACCCGAGGCGCAGCGCGACGCGCTCGGCGAGCTCCGCCACCTCCTGCTCGTGCGAGGCCGTGTACGCATCCTTCGCCTCGACCGCGCTCATCAGAGCCGTGAGCGTGGTCGTGAAGGTCCGCTCGAGGTCGGCGACGAGCGTGGCCCGGTGCAGAGAGGAGCCGAGGCTGGCGGCGATCGCCTCAACGAGCACGGCGTCCGCCTCGGCGAAGGCTTCGGGCGCGGGCGCCTCGAGGTTCAGTACGCCCCAGACCGACCCGTCGACCATGATCGGCACGCTCAGCTCCGAGCGCGGATCGGTTTGGGGGTCGCGCACGATGTAGTCGGGATCGGCACCGGTGTCGGCCACGAGCGCGCTCACACCGGAGCGTGCGACGCGCCCGTTGACGCCCTCCTGCAGCGACTGCTCGACAAGCAGGAACTCGGTCATCACCTCGGCGAGGGCGCCGCGTCCGGCCACGAGCCGCAGGACCCCGTCGGGGTCCACGCGCTGGATCGCCGCGAGGTAGAAGGCGAAGGTCCCATGGAGCTCGTCGACCACCAGCGCGACCAGCTCGTCGACGTCGTTGGTCGCCGCCAGGCGGGCGGTCAGACGAGCGGCGAGGCGCAGCTGCGTGCGCAGGTAGCTCACCTTGCCGGCCGAGGCGACCTGCTGCGCGCGTTCGTCCTCGCGATGGGTGCGCAGAGCCTCCGCCCTGCGACGGCGCTCGCGAGCACCCGCCGCGTGTCGCGGCGGCGAGGAGGACAGCCCGGATGTCGCCGAGGACTCGCGCACCGCCCGACAGCCATCGGACCTCGAGCGCGGCCGCTTGAGAGGTGCAGCTGCGGTTCGACAGTTCGGCCCCTTCGGCGCGCGCGACTGCGCGCCCCGCTCAGAGGTCGCGGAGCGGGTCCTCGGCGTAGGCCTCGACCTCGCCATGCCGGCCGCGGAACGCGGCGACCCTGCGCCGGGCGTCGAGCACGAGGGTGCGCAGCTGATCGCGCTCGTGCGGGTGGAAGAAGCGCGTCAGCACGAGCAGCCCCGGGATCAGCGCGAGCCACGCCGCCCGGGCGAGGAAGCCGGCGGTGCCGTGCGCCGGCAGCAGCAACTCGCCCGAGACCGCGACGGCCGCGAGGATCGCCGTCAGCTGGGCCAGGCGCCGCCACTCGAAGCCCACCTCGAAGAGCCCGCGGGTGAGCAGGTACATGACGACGAGCATCGTCACGTAGGCGCCGCACAGGGCGATGCCCGCCCCGGCGATCCCCAGACCGGCGCCGCTGCCCGGCACGAGCAGGACGAGTAGCGCGACGTTCACCGCGAGTCCGGCGGCCGCCGCCGGGATGTTGCGCGAGGTGACCCGCGCGCGGCCCGCGATCACGACAAAGACGAGGTACAGGCCGTAGAGAGCCCATCCGAGGGCAAGCCACGGCAGCGCCCGGTAGGCGCCGAAGAAGCGGTGCGCGGCCAGCAGCATGACCATCCAGCGTCCGAGCAGGGCGACCGCGCATACGACGACGCCGGTCGCGAGCGCGTAGTAGGTGGTGACGATCGAGTACAGGCGCGCAGCCTCGACGTCGCTCTCGATCGAGTACGCCAGCGGCGGCCACGCGTACTGGAAGCCACGCACGGCCACCAACACGACCGTCGCGAGCTTGATCGCGACCGCGTACAGGCCGGCGGCGCCGTGCGAGTAGACGCGGAAGAGGTAGAAGCGGTCGACGACCTGCAGCGCGTACACGCTGGCATCGGCCGCCACCGTCGGCAGCCCGAAGCGCAGCATCGCACGAAGGTCGCCGCGCCTGACGCGGAGCGAGAAGCGGCGGCGTAGCACCCACCAGAGGCCGAGAACGACCAGGGCCGAGGCGCCGAAGTTGCCGAGCAGCAGCCCGCGGGCGCCCTGGTTGGCGAACACGACGAGCGCGATCGTGAACGCGACCGTCATCGCCACGTTCGCGCCGGAGGCGAGCACGTACGTGCGCGCACGCTCGTCGACCCGCAGCTGGGCGTAGGCCATCTCGAGATTGGTGAACGCCCACAGGCCGAGCGCGGCGCAGTAGATCAGCGGCGGGTCATAGAAGTTCAGCAATAGACGCGACACGTCGCCCGCGAACGCGACCACGAGCAGCGCGGCGATCGTCGTCGTCCACGCGACCGTCGCCGTGGCCGTACGGGCTATGCGCGTGCGGCGCTCGGGGTCCTGGTCGTCGAAGTAGAAGCGGATGAACGCCTCGCCGACGCCGACCCGCAGGAGGATGCTCGCGAGGATCACCGCCGTCAGCAGCGCTTCCGCGGCGCCGTAGGCTTCGGGGCTCAGGTGATGCGTGTACAGCCGCAGCGTGAGCAGCGCGATGGCCTTCGCCACGATGTCCCCGAACTGGTAGGCCGCGCCGGTCGTCACCAGGCGCTTGAGGTAGCCGAGCACGGCTCAGAAGCTACTTGCGCGCCCGGTCCGCCCGGCGCTCGCGAGCGCCACGCCGATGCCCAGCAACGTCCACGTCATCGGGTCCTCGAGGAAGTCGGCGTAGGTCCACGTGTGCAGCACGAGCGCGGCGAAGCAGGCGGCGACCGCGATCCGCGGCGGCGAGGACCCTGCGCCGCGAAAGAGGACGCAGAAGGCGCTCAGGAGCAGCGTGAGGTACAGCGCAACGCCCACGATCCCCTGCTCGGCGGCCACGGTGACGGGGATCGTGTGCGACGCCGAGGTGGCGTTGGGCGCAGCGCCGCCGACTTCGTGGAGCCTGTACTCCTTTTCGAAGGAGCCCGAGCCGTAGCCCTGCAGCGGCCGTTTGGCGAACAGTTCGAGCCCGCCGGTGATCAGCTTCGTGCGGCCGCTCGTCGCGTTGCTCGTCGAGCCTCCCGACCCGGCCAGGCCGAAGTGAAGGCTCGCCGGCGCGAGCAGCAGCAGCGCGAGGCCGAGCACGACGAGGCCGGCCGACAGATAGGCCGTCAGGCGCACGTCCCAGCGCCAGGCGGCGAGCACGGCGAGGCCGAGCAGCAATGCCGCGATGCTCGACTGCGAGAAGCTCGTCACGAGGCCGGCCATCAGCCAGGCGAGCACGGCGGTGGCGATCAGCACGTCGCGACGGCGCGAGCTCCACAGCACCGTCGTGGTGACGGCGATCATCACGAGCGCGAGGAAGCGCCCGTAGATGTTGGGGTCGAAGAACAGCGAGTTGACGCGGAAGTAGTTGTCGAACTCGTTGGCCGCCACGACCTTCGGGTTCAGGAACAGCGCCTTGCGCGCGTACTCGATGAAACCGATCCCGGCGAACACCACGGCGAGCGCGACGGCGATCGCGAGGCAGCGCAGCAGCAGCTCGCGCGTCCAGCGGGTCTGGCGCAGGAGCACGAACAGGAGGGCGAACGGGACATAGAAGAAGGCGATGTTCGTCGCCGCCTTCGCGCGGTCCGCCGAGTACAGCGCCTGCACGACATACAGCGCGATAACCGTCAGGAGCACGAGTTCGAGGCCCCGCGGGGTCAGCCACGAGGACGGCGCGCGAAGCGAGACGGGAGCGGAGCCGGGCGGCGCCTGCGCGCCTGGCGGATCGCTCCCGGCCGGGACGCCACCGCCGGGCTCAGCGCGCGGCCGCAGCCTGGCCAGCACGCGCGGGAGCAGGTGGGCGAGGGTGCCGGCCGCCACCACCAGGTACAGAGGGATCAGCAGGTTCACGGTCCGCCCCTGCGCGGCGATCGGCAGGCGGAAGGGAAGCGCCAGGATCGCGAGCAGCGCAAACGCGTCCGGGCGCCTGCGCATGAGCACGACGAGCAGGGCGATCACGACCAGGCCACCGGCGATCGCGGGGACGAGCACGCCCGCGCCGGGCAGCTTCACGCCCGGCATCATCGGCGCCTCACCCTGCCACCAGAGTGAAGCCGCGCGGCAGGTTGACCGTCCGGTGCTGTTCGCGGAGGATCACCCGGATGTGGTATTCGCCGGGCGGCGCGAGCCTGCCGACGGTCACGGGCACGAGGATCGTGCGCCCGGCTTCGGTCGTCAGCGTGCCGAACCGGTGCGCGGTGCCGCGGCGCCCGTTCCAGTGCAGCGAGAACTGTTTGTAGCGGGCCACCGGGCGGTCGCGGACGAGCGTCGCGACCACGTTGCCGCCCGAGTCGACGATCAGCACGGTGACCTCGTCGGCGTGGGTCAGCTTGAAGGAGATCGCCTCATGTTTGAGGTGGCCGCCCGGTGAGGGCGAGAACCTCGGCGTCAGTTCGACGCGCTGGATCACGGTTGGGGTGTGCTTCAGCCGCTGGGTGACGAAGAAGGCCGCGAAGCAAGCTAGGACCAGCAGCGCGAAGACCGCCCGCGCCAGCGGGTCGGTGCGCGTCAATCCTCGCCGTCCCGGGCGAAGCGCTCGACGGTGTCCGAGCGCAGGCCCAGGCGCAGTGTCTCGAGCGAGAGGACATCGTCGGCGGCGATGTTCCCCAGGTTGCACTCCGTGCCGAAGCGCTGCAGCAGCCACACCTGCTGCTCGCGCTGGGGAGCCTCGAAGATCAGGCGCCCGGGATCGACCGCATGGGCGATCTCGTCGATCAGCCCGGTCCTCACCTCCCCGTCGGCGCGGTAGATCCCGGCCGTTCCCGACTCGCGTGCCTCGGCGATCACCTTCCAGGCCCCCGCCTGCAGATCCCGTTCGATCTGTTCCACCCACACATATGGGGCCATGATGAAGTCGGCGTCCTTGCTGCCTACCTCGGCGAGCACCGTGAACTCGCCCGCGAGGCGTTCGATCAGCTCCCGCTTCACCGCCGGGTCCAGCGTGATCGTCCCGTCGGAGACCTCGACGTGGCGCAGCCCGAGCTCGCGGAGCCATCCGATCAGGCCGTCGACCCTGCCCTGGCGGATCGCGAGCTCGGTGAGCGTGCCGCCGAGGACCACGGGGACACCGTGTGCGTCGTAGCGCTCGAGCTTCGGCTTCAGGTTCGTGCTCACCAACGCGGTGCCCCATCCGAGCTTCACGATGTCGACGATGCCGCCTGCGACCTCGAGCAGCCCGTCGACCTCGGCGACCGAGAGGCCCCGGTCCAGGACGTGCGTCAAGCCCTGCTCGCGCGGCTTGTTCGAGCGCTCCGGGATGTCGAGGAAGGCGCTTATGGGACCGCTGTCGCCCCGCCGCCGGACGATTCTTCGCCGGCGCCGCTGGACGCTTTGTCGGCCCCCACGATGACGACCACGGGCGCTCCCGGAGCGAGCGCCGCGACAGAGCTTTCGATCGGCTGGACCCGGGAGACGGAGATCGCGTGGGCCACGCCCTGCGCGTCGGCCTGGTGGCCGCTCGCGTACTGGACGATCGTGGACTGGCTCGCGGAACCGGGACGGCTCGCGAGCGCCGTGGCCTGCGAGTAGCCGCTGCTCTGCAGTTCACCCGCCGTCCGATGTGCCAGGCCGGTCGTCGAGGTGGAGTTGAGCACGTCGACGACGGTTTCCGACGGGTTCGCGGCGGGCGTGGCTTTCGCCTGCGCTTTGGCGTGCGAGGTGGCGTGGTGGGCCGTCGTCGAGGATTGCGAGGAGGAGCCGCCGCTCGCCGTCGTCGCTGCGCCTTTGCCAGAGCTCGACCCGCCGATCGATTTCGCGATCAGCACGCCGCCGGCGATGACGAGCAGCGCGGCAAGGATCAGCGCGAGCGGGCGAGCGCGCGAGCGCCGTTCCTCGCCGCCCGAGAGCGCGCCCCGTGAGCGGCGGGCGTACCCGCCGCCGCCAACGGCCTCGCCGGCGCCGGCTCGCCGCGCGCCGGGCGGCTCGGATGCGGGCGCGGAGTTCCCCTGCACGGCCGACCTCCCGGCCGGCGGTCCAACTGGAGCCGGTGGCTTCGGAGGCCTCGGCGAGCGTGCTCCCGCTCCCGCCGCCGCCGTGGCAGGAATCGACGCACGCTGCCCGTCGGCCACGGCGGTTGCAGAGCCGCCCGCGGCTGCAGGCGGGGAGGCGGGCGACTCGGGCGCCCCGATGGCACGACTCGCTGCCGCGGCCCCTGCTGAGGCCGCCACGGTCGCCGGGCGCGGCGCGGCGTGGGCGTTCGACTGCGCGCCCCCGTGCTGCGCCGCCTCCTCGCCGCTGGCGCCGGCAGCCTCAGCGGGACGGCTGCCAGCCCGGGCGCCGGACGCCGCGGCAGCGGTCGCCGGGGCGACCGGGGGCGCGTCAGCACCTGCGGGTGGCGGAATCGGCGGCGCGGAGGAGGGCCCCGGACCTGGGGCGGCCGGGTCAGCCGGCGGTGAGCCGCCACCGGGCTGCGCAGCGGCGGGCGAGGACGCCCCCGCCGGCGCCGGTGAAGCTGAGCCCGCGGCGGCCGCGACGGGAGCGGGCGCGCCGACGCCCGGGGCCGGGACCGCAGACGTAGCCGGCACCGGCGTAGCCGGCGCCGGAGCCTGGCCGGCCGGCACTGGCGTCGCTGGCGCCGGCCCCTGGCCCGCGGGCACTGGCGTCGGCCCGTGGCCTGCTGGCACTGGCGTCGCGGGCGCCTGGCCGGCCGGCACTGGCGTCGCTGGCGCGGGCGCCTGGCCCGCGGGCACGGGCGCCCCGGGCGTCTGACCGGCCGGTGGGGCGGGGCTTGCCGTACCCACGCCTGCGGCAGCCGCGCGGGCGACGGGCCGGGCGACCTGTCCGGCCCCTGCGGACCGGGTGGCGGCCGCCGCGCTCACCCTCGCCTCCAGGTCGGCCGCCCGCTCTGGCGCACGGCCCGCCCATTCACGCAGGCGCTTCAGCTCGCGCGCCTGCGAGAAGACCAGGAGCGCGAGAATCGCGATCGCCACGAGGGCTGCGAACGCGGCAACGGCTCCGATCTTGGTGAAGGTGTTCGACAGGGAGAGCGCGAACGGCAGGCCAGTCATGAATCCCGGGAGTGTACGAGGGGGACAGACGCTCCATGATTGTCCACGCTGGGGTGGATGCCAGCGGCCGCACGTCCTGCAGGAGCTCCATTTTGCGGTGCGGAGTGGTCCAGGTTGGCCGCCGAGAGCTCGGAGACCTTCGCCGCCAGCCCCGCGGCGTCACCCTCGAGCACGAGCAGGCCGATCTCCGAGAACATCGCCTCGACGACCTCGACGGCCAGCGGCTCGCGCTCGGCCAGCAGGATCTTCTCCGCGCTCGTGGCCTGCGGGCGCTCGTACGCGTTGAACAGCTCCTCGTGGATCTTCTCGCCGGGCCGGCGACCGACGATCTCGAGGTCGATGTCGCGCTCGGGGTCCAGACCCGAGAGCTCGATCATCGCGCGGGCGAGCTCGACGATCCGCACAGGCTCGCCCATGTCGAGCACGAAGACCTCGGCACCTCGTCGCTCCTCCTCGGTCGAGACGAGCGAGCCCGAGCGGATGATCAACTGGACGGCCTCGGGGATCGTCATGAAGTAACGCGTCATCCGCTCGTCGGTGACGGTGACCGGTCCGCCGCGCTCGATCTGGCGCCGGAAGATCGGCACGACGCTGCCCGAGGAGCCGAGGACGTTGCCGAAGCGGACGGCCACATAGCGCGTCTGCGGGAAGCGGGCCGTCGCCGGGTCCAGCGCGAACTCGGCGAGCGCCTTCGAGGCGCCCATGACCGTCGCCGGGGCGACGGCCTTGTCGGTGGAGACAAGCACGAAGCGCCGCGCTCCCTGCTCGCCGGCGATGTGCGCGACGACCCGTGTGGCGATCGCGTTGTTCCTGACGGCCTCGACCGGGTTTTCCTCCATCAGCCCGACGTGCTTGTACGCGGCCGCATGGAAGACGATCGTCGGGCGGTATTCGGAGAAGACCTCGCGCATGCGCTCCTCCTCCTTGCAGTCCGCGAGCACCGCGGCGAGCATCGACGGGGGCACGTGGCGCTCGTCCCCCAGTTCGCGCTGGATCGAGAAGAGGTTGTCCTCGGCGTGGTCGAGCAGCACGATCCGGTGCGGCTCCACGCGCGCGATCTGCCGGCAGAGCTCCGCGCCGATCGAGCCGCCGGCGCCCGTCACCAGCACGGTCTGGCCGGCGAGGTAGGCGCCTGCGCTCTCGAGCTCGATGTGGACGGGCTCGCGTCCGAGCACGTCCTCGACGCGCACCTCGCGCACCTGCCGAGCAAGCGCCCCCCCGGTCTGCAGCAGCTCGAAGACGGTCGGCAGGGTCCGCACCGGGATGCCGCGCGCGCGGCACTCCCGCACGATCCGACCCCGCGTGGCGCCGGGAGCGGAGGGGATCGCGATGATCACTTCGTCGGGCTCTACGTCGTCGAGTATCCGCGGCAGCTCGTTCTCGGTGTTGCCGCGCACGCGCACGCCGTCGATCCGCAGCCCGTGCTTCACCGGGTCGTCGTCGACGAACCCGACGGGAGCGAGGCCGAGCTCGCGGTTTCGCATGATCTCGCGCAGCACGAGCCGGCCGCCCTCGCCGGCGCCCGCGATCAGCACGCTGCGCTCGCCCTTGCGCCCGCCGCGGAACGCCGCCAGCGGACGGCGCTCGTACACGCTGCGCGCGAGTGCCCGCACGCCGACGAGCAGCACGAGCGCGAGCACGGTGAAGAGGATCACGACGCCGATCGGGACGAGGATCACGGCCGTGCCGTGATGGGTCACACGCTGCACCGGCCGCAGCACCGCCACCGCGGCGACCGTCAGCAGCACGATCGCGATGACCCCGCGTGCGACCGCCTCGTAGTCGCGCTGGCCGGCATAGCGCCAGCGGCGCTGGTAGACGCGCGCGACGACCAGCACGAGCGGGCTGAGCGCCAGGACCCACCAGATCGTCCGTTCGCGCAGGTGCGCGTAGTAGCCGGTCGGGCCGTGCTCGAAGCGCAGCTGGAAGGCGAGGTAGTACGCAAGCGCGACCAGCGCCCCGTCCACGACGAGCTGGGGGATTGCGCGCTTGTGGAGGGGCAGGGCCGCCGAGCGGATCCGTCGGCGCATCGACAGAGTGTAAGGCGGTTAGCCCTCGAGCGGTGAGAGCAGCAGGTCAAGCAGCACGCGCGGATCCCGGCGCACGCGCGACGCGGCGGTCGCGTGGTCGCGCCTGATCAGCGGCAGCGAATCCACGCTCTGGAGCCTCTGCATGCGGCCCTCCCCGATGAGTCGTTCGTCGACGGCGCCCATGCGCCCCTCGAAGGTCGTGCAGACGGGAACGCCCAGCGCCACAGCCTCCCGGTTCATCGTCCCGCCGGCCGAGATCACGAGGTCCGCGGACGCGATCAGCGACTGGGCGTCGATCGCGTGCTCGGGGACGAGCAGTCCCGGCATGCCCGAGAGCTGCTCGCGCTGAGAGGCGACGCGCGGCAGCACGACGCTCTGCACCCCCTCCTCGACGGCAGCCCGGCTGAGGCGCTCGAGCACCGCGCCGAAGAGGTCGCTCGAGAAGCGGTGGTAGAGCGAGAGCTCCGGCGGAGTGCGCACGACGACGATCGTGCGCGAGGCGTCCAGACCGAGCGCCGCGGGCACCGAGGCGTCGGGCTCGAAGTCCGCCAGGTAGTACTCCTCCTTCAGCCCCGCGTAGCGGTGGAGCTTGTCGAGAGCTCCATAGCGGCGCAGGCGCTGCGGCGGGATCGCCTCGGGCACGACGACGGCGCTCGCCAGGCGGCAGTTGACGTTGTGCTGCACCGTCGCCCACTCGTAGTCGAACATCGTCGCGCTCGGGATCCGCAGGATCGCGGCGGCGACGGTGACGTCGTTCGAGCCGTGCCCGAGCGCGACGTCGAAGCGGCGGCCGCGCGCGGCGCGTTGCTCGCGGCGCGACCAGCCGACGAGCGCGGCGGAGCGCGAGAGGAGGCCGAGAGCCTTGGCGGCGACGCGCTCGCCGCGATGACGGCCGATCACCTGGTGCTCGATCCCCATCCGCTCGCACAGCTCGACCGTCTGGGCGAAGTCGCGGACGGTCACGCGCACCTCGTGTCCATCCTCCGCCAGCAGCGCGATCAGCGGCCTCATGACGAGCACGTGGGGGCTGTTCGTGAGATCGATCCAGACGCGCATCCGAGCGGACGGTAGCGGTACGCCGCCGGCGGAAGGCCACCCAGGTATCGTTTCGCTCCGCCTTGCTCGTCCTCGCATCGGTCTCAGAATCGCTCTTCAACCTCGCCTCGGAATTCGTCGGCGAAACCGGCCTCGTGGCCGTGTTCCTGCTGATGGTCGCCGAGAGTGCCTGCATCCCGATCCCCTCGGAGGCGACGATGCTGTTCGCGGGCTTCGCCGTCGCCAATCCCACGGGAGCCGGAGCGCATCACCACCTGACGCTCCTCGGGATCGTTGCCGCCGGCGTGCTCGGCAACCTGATCGGCTCGTGGATCGCCTACGGCGTTGGGCGCTTCGGGCGGATCGAGCTGGTCGAACGTCATGGTCACTGGCTGCATCTGAAGCCCAGCCACATCGAATGGGCGGACCGGTGGTTCGACCGCTACGGCGCGCCGGCGGTCTTCTTCAGCCGCATGCTGCCGATCATCCGCACGTTCATCTCGCTTCCGGCCGGCGTCGCGAAGATGCAGTTCGGCAAGTTCACCCTCTACACGCTCGCCGGCTGCATCCCCTGGGTGCTCGGGCTCGCGCTCGCCGGCGAAGCGCTCGGCCACGAATGGGAGAACGCGCGCAAATACTTCGAGTACGTCGACTACGCGATCGTCGCGCTCGTCGTCGTCGCGATCGTCTATGCGGTCATACGCCGCAGGCGGGGCCGGCGCGACCCGGGCGACGCCGCACCCGATGCCGCGGGATAGTGGGCCCCTTCCCCTCCGCCAAGCCATAGCGCTCGGACTGGCACAGGGGCCGACCGAGCTCCTGCCGGTCTCCTCCTCCGGACACACGGCGCTGATCCCGTGGCTCTGCGGCTGGCGCTACGGGAGCCTCCCGCCGGAGTCGCGCAAGAGCTTCGAGGTGGCGCTGCATGCGGGCGCGGGGCTGGCGCTCGCGATCGGGCTTGGCGGCGAGCTGCTGGACGCCGCGGCGACGCTCAACCCCGCCGGCGCCACGGTGCTGGCGCTGTCGGTGGCCCCGCCCGCCGTGGCGGGCTACGCGCTGCGGGGCCCGATCGAGCGGCGACTCGGCGGCCCGCGCTCGATCGCCGCGGGACTCATCGCCGGAGGCGTCGCGATGGCGATCGCCGACTCGCGAGCGCCCGCGGGAGAACGCAGCCTGGGCGAGGCCGGCCCCCTTGACGGGCTCGCGCTCGGGTTGGCCCAGGCGCTCGCGCTGGTCCCCGGCGTCTCGCGCAGCGGCGCGACGCTGACGGCCGCGCGCGCCCGCGGATTCGGGCGCCGCGACGCCGAAGCCCTCTCGTGGCGTGCCGCGCTGCCCGTGATCCTCGGCGCGAGCGCGCTCGAGGGTCTGCGGACGCTGCGCAGCCGCGCTCCCGCTCCGAGCCGCGGTGCGCTCGCGGCCGGCGGCGGCGCCGCCTTCGCCTCGACAATCCTCAGCGCGCGGCTGCTCGCCGGCGGGGCTCGGGGCGGGCGGGCGCTCCTGCCGTACGCCATCTACCGGTGCCTGCTCGCGATCGAGGTGGCCCGACGCCTGCGCAGCGCGCACAATAGGAGTGGATGACTGTCCTCGGGACTCTGCTCGGCGGACGCTACCGCCTGGACGCGCAGATCGGCCGCGGTGGGATGTCCACGGTGTACCGGGCTTTTGACGTGGTCCTCGAACGCCCGGTGGCGATCAAGCTCATGCACCGCGAGATCGCGGCCGACTCAGACCAGCTCGAGCGCTTTCGCCGCGAGGCCCGCTCGGTCGCGCAGCTGAACCATCCGCACATCGTCACCGTCATCGACGCCGGCGAGGAATCGCCCAACGGCGATCAGCCGGGCGTCGGCGGGTCTCCGTTCATCGTGCTCGAGTACGTCGACGGGGAGACGCTCAAGGACCTGATCCGCCGCGAGGGGCCGCTCGAGATCACGCAGGCGCTCGCCTACGCGATCGAGATCGCGCGCGCGTTGGCGGCCGCGCACGAACGTCAGATCGTGCATCGCGACGTCAAGCCCCAGAACGTCCTGGTCGGCGCCGAAGGCGGGGCCAAGATCACCGACTTCGGGATCGCGCGGACGCTCACCGAGGAGGGCCTGACGATGGACGGACGCGTGCTCGGCACGACCGACTACGTCTCACCCGAGCAGGCGCTCGGGCAGCGCGTCACGCCCCAGTCAGACCTCTACTCGCTCGGGATCGTGCTCTACGAGATGCTGACCGGACAGGTCCCGTTCCGCGGCGACTCGCCCGTCGCGGTGGCGATGAAGCATGTGCGCGAGGAAGTCCCGGACGTCCAGGCGCTGCGCCCCGAGCTGTCGGCCGCGACCGCGGCGGTGGTGGATCGCGCCGTCGCCAAGGACCTCTCCCGCCGCTACCAGAGCGCGGTGGGCATGGCCGCCGAGCTCGAGGAGGTGCTCGCGATCGAGACCTCGCGCTCGGGACAGGCGACCGGCGAGGTGACCAGCGTGTTGCGCACGCTGCCCGGAGGCGCACGCAGGCGCGTGCCGTGGCGGATGCGTCATCCGATCCGGTGGATCGTCTCGTTGGCGCTGCTCGGCGTGATCGTCGCCCTCGCGCTGATCGTGGCCGCCGGCAGCACCCATCGCGGCACCGGGATCGGCGCCGACGTCGTTTCGCATGGCCTGCAGCCGGTTGCGCTGAGCCAGTCGGCAGCGCACAGCTACAACCCGTTCGGCACCGGCCCCGAAAACCGCGACCAGGTCCCGAACGTCGTCGACGGGGACCCGAACACGACCTGGAGCACCGAGACCTACTACGAAGGAACGCTGCGGAAGGCCGGCGGCACGGGTGCCGGGCTCTACCTCGACGCCGCCCCCCAGCTCGCGGCCAAGGCGGTCGAAATCACAACGCCCACGCCCGGCTTCGCCGCCCAGGTCTACGTCTCGAACAGCGTCGACGAAGCGCTCCCGTTCGGAGATCCCACGCCGCTCAGCGCGCGCGGCTGGCAGGGCCCGGTCGGCTCGAGCGCGTACGTGCACGGACACGAGCGGATCGCCCTCAGCCTCGGCGGTCGCTCCTACCGCTACTACCTGGTCTGGCTGCAGACGCTCCCACCGGGCATGCAGCGCGCCGTGATCTCCGATCTCGGCCTGTTCAAGTAGCGCGCCGCCCTGAGCCTGAGCTCGGGAGGCCGTCGCCGCGAGGCCCGCCCTCAGTAGAGGTACCGGCGCTGGTCCTCGCGCCGCTCGAGCGCGAGCCGGCAGAGGCGGTCGACGAGCTCGGAGTAGCCGATGCCCGAGGCCTCGATCAGCTTCGCGTACACGCTCGTGGGCGTGAACCCCGGCATCGTGTTGAGCTCGTTGACGAGCACGCGCTCGCCCTCGACGAAGAAGTCGACTCGCGCGAGGCCGTCGCAGCCCGAGCGGGTGAACGTCTCGAGCGCGAGCTCCCGGACCCGGGCGGCCGCCGTCGCGGAGATGCCCGCGGGAATCCTCAGCTCCATCCCGCCGGAGGAGTACTTCGCCTCGAAGTCGTACCACTCGCCGCCGAGCACGATCCGGCCGGGCTCGGAGGCGAGCGCCGGAGCGGTCCCCCGCTCACGTTCGGATCGCAGCGAGCCGAGCACGCCGCACTCGACCTCGACGCCCACCGCCATCGCCTCGACGATCGCGAGGCGATCGTGGCTGAAGGCGCCGTCGAGCGCGTCCGCGACCTCCTCGGCCGACGTCGCCTTGACGATCCCAACCGACGACCCCTGGTGGGCGGGCTTGACGAACACCGGCAGGCCGAGCGGGGCGAGCTCGCCCATCACCTCCTCGCGCGCGGTGCGCCAGCGATCCTCGAGCACGCCGGCATGGTCGACCTGCGGCACACCCGCGGCCGCCATCAGCTGCTTGAAGAGCACCTTGTCGAGGCACACCGCGGAGGCGCTCACGCCCGCGCCCACGAACGGCACCTCGAGCGTTTCGAGGACGCCCTGAAGCGTCCCGTCCTCGCCGAACGGGCCGTGCAGCACCGGGAACGCGACGTCGGCGCCGAGCAGCCCGGCGGCCGGCTCGAGCCTGATCGGCTCGCCGGCGTTGCGCCAGGCGCCGTCGCGGCCGATCTCGACCCAGATCACCTCGTGGCCGGCCGCGAGCAGCCCATCGCGCACGCCCTCGCCCGAGGCGAGGGAGACGTCGTGCTCGGAGGAGCGCCCGCCCGCGAGCACCGCGACCTTCAGCGTCTCTCCCTCTCCTTCGCCCTCCGTGCTCATTTCGCTCCGGCGGGGGCGCCGGCGGGCGGGGTCGCGCCGGTCGTCGTCGTGGGTGTCGTCGTCGTGGGCGTGGGCGTCGTCGTCGTGGGCGTTCCGGCGATGCCGACCGAGATCGTGACCGTCGCGCCCTTGCGCGCCCGGCGCCCGCCGGCCGGGCTCTGCCTCAGCACGATCCCGACCTTGGCCGGGTCGGTCGTCGCCTGGTTGACCGTTCTCGGGGTGAAGCCGGCGCCGCCGAGCGCGGCCGCCGCGAGCGCCTCGTTCTTGCCGACCACGCTCGGGACGCTCGCTTCGTTGGAGGCCTGGGCGACGGTGAGGTCGACGTTGGACCCGGTGGACACCGAGGAGCCGCCGCTCGGCGACTGCGAGATCACATCGCCCGCCGTCTGCGTCGAGGAGGGCTGGCGAGTCACGGTCCCGACCGCGAGGCCGGCGCCCGTGAGCGCCGCTTCGGCGGCCGACTGTGTCCGCCCGGTGACATC
>DASZIU010000120.1:0-13621 GCA_035948815.1 Solirubrobacteraceae bacterium
CGCCGAGCGCGGCCGCCGCGAGCGCCTCGTTCTTGCCGACCACGCTCGGGACGCTCGCTTCGTTGGATGCCTGGGCGACGGTGAGGTCGACGTTGGACCCGGTGGGCACCGAGGAGCCGCCGCTCGGCGACTGCGAGATCACGTCACCCGCCGTCTGCGTCGAGGAGGGTTGGTGAGTCACGGTCCCGACCGCGAGGCCGGCGCCCGTGAGTGCCCTTTCGGCGGCCGACTGTGTCTGCCCGGTCACATCGGGGACGTGCACCGGCGCGGGGCCGCTCGAGACGAACACCGTCACCGGGCTCCCCACCTGGACGACCGTACCGGCCGCCGGGTCCGTGTTGATCGCATGGCCCGCGGCGACGGTCGAGCTCGGCTGAGAGCTTGTGGCGGGCTTGAACCCGGCCGCGCGAAGCCGCGCGACGGCCTGCGAGGAGGGCAGGCCTTCGACGTTCACGAGCGCAGTGCTCGCGGGGCCTTCGGAGACCACGAAGCTGACACGGGTCCGCTTGGCGACGACTGTCGCCCCGGACGGGCTCTGTGAGATCACCCGGCCGCGGGGCACGGTCGTGCTCGGGCCGGCCGAGGCGCTCGGCGTCAGACCGGCGCTGCGGATCATCGTCGTGGCCGCCTGTTCGCTCTGGCCGGTGACGTCGGGCACCGTGACCTTGCTCGCCGGCCCGAGCAGCAGGAGCGCGAGCGCCGCCGCCACGGCGACGAGCGCCGCCGCCGCGATCCACGGCCAGCGCCTGTGACGCCGCGTCTCCTCGGGCGGGGGTCCGTCCTGGTCGCCGTAGGGGGCGAACGGGGGCAGCAGCAGCGCGCCCGTCGGGTGCTCGCCGACCGGCCCCCCTCCGGGAGCGTCCGCGGCGTGCACGACCGCCGCGGTCGCAGGCGAGTAGAGCGCAAGCGCCTGGCGCTCGCGCTGGAGCACGCCGATGAACTCGTCGGCGTCGGCGTATCGCTGAGAGGGGTCCTTGGCGAGCGCCCGCAGGACCACCGCGTCGAGCGAGGCCGGCAGCAGCGGGTTCAGCTCGCTCGGGGGACGGGGCTCGGCCGAGACCTGCTTGAAGGCGATCGCCACGGCCGTCTCGCCCACGAAGGGAACCACGCCGGTCACCAGCTCGTACAGGATCACGCCGACGGAGTAGAGGTCCGAGGAGGCGGTCACGGCGTGGCCCTGGGCCTGCTCGGGGGAGAGGTACTGGGCGGTCCCCATGATCGAGCCCGTGAGCGTCATGTCCGATGCGCCGGCACGCGCGATCCCGAAATCGGTCACCCGCGCCCGGCCCTCCTCGTCGAGGATCACGTTGTGGGGCTTCAGGTCACGGTGGATCACGCCGCGCTTGTGTGCGAAGCGGGCGGCGCGCAGCACCTGGATCACGATGTCGATCGCCCGCCCTGGCTCGAGCGGCCCCTCTTCCCGCACGATGCTCTTCAGGGTCCGTCCGGCGATGTACTCCATCGCGATGTAGTAGGTGCCGTTCCACTCGCCGCGGTCGAAGATCCCGACGATGTTGGGATGCGAGAGCGCGGCGGCGCTCGAGGCCTCGCGCCGGAACCGCTCGACGAACTCCTGATCCTCGGCGAACTGATGGTGCAGGAGCTTGATCGCGATCTGCCTGCCGAGCAGCAGGTCCTCCGCGAGGTAGACGTCGGCCATACCGCCGGACCCCAGGCGGGAGAGGACCCGGTAGCGCTCGTCGATGACGGTATCGGGGGCGATCATCTCAGCAGCGCTTCCATGACCTGCTTGGCGACCGGAGCGGCGACGGCGCCACCGAAGCCGGGCACGCCCTGAAGCGTCACCGCGACCGCGACCCTCGGCGAGGAGGTCGGCGCGAAGGCGATGAACCAGACGTTGTTGATCGCCGTGGCGGGCAGCGTCTCGGCGGTGCCGGTCTTGCCCGCGACCTGGATGCCTGGGATCTGGGCCGAGGTCCCCGTCCCTTCGTTGACGACGGCCACCATCATCGAGGTCACGGCCGCGGCCGTCGAGGGCTTCATCACGACCGACTGCACGCGCGGGGCGATGCGCTGGACTGTGCGTCCTTCGGCGTCGACGATCCGGTCGGTCATGTGCGGCGCCATCAGCGTGCCGCGGTTGGCCACCGTCGCGGCGACCTCCGCCATCTGCAGCGCCGTGACGCGGAGTTTGTCCTGGCCGATGCCCATGCGCCCGACGTCGACGAGTTCGCTCGTCGGCTTGATGAGGTGTTGGCCGGAGTACTCGCCGCTGGAGGACATTTCTTCGGCCGGGTAGTCGAGCTGGGGCTTGTTGTCGAAGCCGAAGCGCTCCATGTAGCGGGCGAGGGTCTGCTTGCCGACTTTTTCGGCGACCTGGGCCCACGCGGTATTGACGGACTTCGCGAGCGCCTGGGTGAGCGAGATCTGCCCGTAGCTGGCCTGTTCGTCGTTCTGCAGGGGCACTCCCGAGATCGGAACGTTGTTCGCCCCGTTGACCGTCGATTCGGGAGTGAAGGCGCCGGTGTCGATCGCCGCGGTGGCGGTCACGACCTTGAACGAGGAGCCCGGTGGGTAGCCGAACTCCGTCGCCCGGTTCACGAACGACCGCGAGGAGGGGTTCGCCTTCGCTTCCGCTTCGAGCCGCTGGGTGCCGGCGGTCGTGCGCAGCGCGTTCGGGTCATAGCCCGGGCTCGAGGCCATCACCGTCACCGCGCCCGTGCGCGGGTCGAGTGCGACGACGGCCCCGCGGTGGCCGGCGAGCGCGCTCCTCGCCACCTGCTGGGCTGCCGGGACGAGCGTCGTGACGACCTTCTCGCCGCGCGGCTTCTTGCCCTGGAGCTGGTCGAGGATGCTCTGCAGGTTGGTCTGGGAGCGGCCGTCGAGTTCGGCGTTGCGGAAGCTCTCGAGCCCGGTCCGGCCGGCTCTGACGTAGGAGAAGCCGATCGCCTGGGCGAACTCTTCATTCGTGGGATAGGTGCGTTCGAAGACGCCTTCGGAGCCGCGCACGCTGCGCGCGAGCACCGTCCCGTCGGCCGCCACGATCGTCCCCCGTTCGATCCGCTGCTGCTCGAGCACCGAGCGGGCGTTGAGCGGATTGGCGCGCAGCGACGAGGCTTCGAAGATCGTCCAGCGCGAGGTGAACGCGACGAGCAGCGCGAACAGCAGCACCACGAACCCGTACAGGCGGAGGATCGGGCGGTTCACCGCAGAGCCCTCATTCCAGCTGGCCCAGTTCGAGGCTTCGGATCAGCGTGCCGGCGTTCGATTCCGAGCGCAGCGAGTGGTCGAGCAGCGTCTGGCGGCGCTGGGGGGAGAGGGTCGAGGCTCCGACACCCGACACGTAACGGCTGCTGTAGAGGGCGAGGTTGCCCGGCAGGCGGAACGGGATCCCCTGGTAGAGCGTCACAAGCCCGCGTTGGTTCGTGCCGATGAAGTAGACCGACTGCAGGGCCAGATAGGCGCCGCTCCCCAGCAGCGCGAGCACGACGAGCACCGCCGCCAGCGCGCCGGCGCGGCGAATGCGCCTGCGCCGCGCCGCCGGCGTGGGAGCACGGCGACTGGACGCGTCGGGACGGCGCGGGCGGCGCGGTGTGACAGGTGCGGGGCCGGGCGCGGCGACCGCCGGGACGCCGATCATCGTCGCGTGCTCGCCCGGCTCGACCCCGTCTCCCGGCGAGGCGCCGCTGCCGACCTCCTCGAGACGCAGCAGCACGACCGTGATGTTGTCCCGGCCCCCCGCCTCGTTGGCCTTCGCGATCAGCGTCTCGCCGGCGTCGCGCAGCACGGGATGGCTGCGCAGCACCTCGGCGATCTCCTCCTCGTCGAGCATCGTCGTCAGCCCGTCGCTGCACAGCAGGTAGACGTCGCCCGCGCGGGCGCGGAAGGAGCGCGTGTCGACCTCGACCGTGCCCTCGGGACCGAGCGCACGCGTGATGACCGAGCGCTGCGGATGCTCGACGGCTTCCTCGGGCGTCAGCCTCCCCTGGCGCATCAGCTCGTCGACGAGCGAGTGGTCGTCGGTCAGGCGCAGGAGCTCGCCGGCGCGCAGGCAGTAGGCGCGGCTGTCGCCGACGTGGGCGATCGCGACCTCGCTGTCACCTACGTAGACGGCCGTCAGCGTGGTCCCCATGCCCGCGTGCTCGGCGTTGGAGTGCGAGAGCTCGTGGATGCGCGAGTTCGCCGCGATCGCGAGCGTCGCAAGCGCGGCCTCGGGCTTCGAGGAGTCCTCGAGGCCGGGGCGGAAGGACTCCACCGCGATCCGCGAGGCGACCTCGCCCGCCTGCGCGCCGCCCATCCCGTCGGCGACGACGAACAGCGGCGAGCGAGCCAGCAGCGAGTCCTCGTTGGCGCGGCGCTGACGACCGGTGTCCGTCCCCGCGTACTGGTCTGCTACCCGCAGCACCTCAGTCGACCTCGAAGGCGAATTCGCTGTCGCCGATGCGCACGCGGTCCCCAGGGTGCAGCGGGCGCGGCGTCTGCAGCAGCTCCTCGTTGAGGTAGGTGCCGTTGGTCGAGTGCAGGTCCTCGATCACGACGACGTTGCCCTGCTCGTAGACGCGAGCGTGCCGGGCGGACGCGAAGGGGTCCTCGAGGCGGATCGCGGCGCGGTCTCCCCGGCCGAGGACGATGTCGCCCTCGAGGTCGTAGATCATGCCCGAGTCGTGGCCCGGCGCGCGCTCGACGACCAGACGCGGGGAGCGGTGGGCGACGTCGGCGACCCCCAGCGCCGAGGCCGCGTAGAGCCCCGTCGCGTCAGGCGGGATCTGGGCGCTCGCGGCGGCGCCCGCGGGCGGCCCGGAGCCGGCGCCGAGGTCCTTTCGGGCGCTGCGGGCGACCCACAGCAGGAACAGGTAGAGGACGGCGAGGAAGCCGAACTTCAGCGCCACCGATACGGGCTCGAGCGTCGTCATCCAAGTTCGAAGACGATCTCCGTGGAGCCGAGCTCGATGCGGTCGCCCGCGGACAGCTGCTGCTGGCCGGCGACCCTTGTGCCGTTCAGCAGCGCGCCGTTGGTCGAGCCGAGGTCCTCGAGCGTCCAGCCGGCGCCGGCGGGGCGGATCTCGGCGTGGCGCCGGGAGACGCCGGTGTCCTCGAGGACGATGTCGCAGTCGCGGCTGCGCCCGATCGTCCCCCCGGACGGCGGCACCAGCAGGCGCCGGCCGTTCACCGCCAGCAGCGCACGCGGTGCGCGGCGGCCCGCCTCCTCGAGCGGGCGGGCAAGGCGGGCCGAGGTGCTGTAGATCATCGTCTTTCCGTGCTCCTCCGCCTCTTCGGGCGCCTGTGGCTGCTCACTCTGACCCTCGGGGCGGACCAACAGGGCCTGGATCCCGAATTCCCCGAGCGCCAGCCGCTCGTCGGTGTGGAACGTGATGTGCGGGTGCGAGGCCAGGATCAGGTCCTCGCGGCGCGCGTGCTCGAGCAGGTAGGCGGAGAGCTCGTCGATCACCTCATCCTCGACGCCCTCGTAGCGGGCGCGGTCCTCGGGCGAGAGGTAGACGGAGTACTCGTTGGGGACGTAGACCCGCGAGACCGAGACCGTCCGGTGCTCGTCCATCTCGCGAGCGAGCTTGCGCGCGAGTTCCATCGGACGCACCTCGGAGCGGAACGCGCGGCCGAAGGCCCCCTCGAGGAGGTTTGCGATCGTGCTCTCAACGCTTCTCAGCAGGTTCATTTCACGCTAGGCCTTTCCGAGCCCCGGCCGCGGGGCGGGCTGCGGGATCAGCCATGCTACGCGCCTACGTTAGAGGGGTCCGCGGAGCGCACGCGCCGCAACTGCAAGGGCGGCGCCCAGGACAGCCCCCAGCACGAGGCCCCTCGGAGAGGGGTGCGCGACGTGCGCGGAGAGGCCCGAGTCGAGCATCGGCGATGCGGCCGCGATCCCGGCCGACCACATCGTGACGGCCACCAGGTCTAGCGCCGCTCGATGGCCCCGGACTATCCACGGCAGCACGATGGCTCCGCACGCCCAGAGCGCGGCGCCCAGCAGCACGCCGAGCGTCAGCAGGGGCGTCAGCATGTGCACGGCGCTCCCTAGCGAGCCCTCCCAGGCCGAGCGTGCTGGGGCCCCCGCCGGTTGGCCGAGCCACAGGCGCCGGCCGCTGAGGGGCTCCGCGAGCGTCATCCACCAGTAGCCAAGGACAGCCACCGCCGCGCGCGAGCGCCAGCGCTGGGCCTGCCCCGCGACGGCGGGAAACGCGCCCGCCAGGCCGACGAGGCCGAGGACCGGAGCCAGCAGGCAGGCCAGCCATCCGGGCCCAGTCCGTCGCGGCAGCACGATCAGGGGCGCGGCGGCGGCAAGGACCAGAAGCGCCACGCCGGGACGCCCCGTGGCGGCCTGCCAGATGATCGCCGCGAGCGCAAGCCCGAGCCACAGGCCGCGGGGCAGCGCGAGCCTGGTTGCCGGGGTACGGCGGTCGGGCGCCTGCGAGGCCTCGAGTCCGTCGTCGTGGGCCGGCGGCGGAGCGCTCGCCGGCGGCGAGAGCGCGCGGTCGGCCGCCACGTCGGGCGGGTCGCCCGGATCGGCGATCGCCGGTCGCACGCGGTTGCGTGGCTGGCGTCGCGTGCTGAGGAGTCCGCGTCGCAAGCGCGTCCGTCCGAGGCCCCCCTGGAGGGTCTCCTCGAGCGTGACGCGGAGCTCCTCGAGGGTGCCCCGGTCCTCGGGGTCCGGCGCGAGGGCGGTGTCGAGCGCGCGCGTGAGCTCGCGCGGGAGGTCCCGGCGGGTACGCTCGAGCGCCGGCAGCGGGCGGCCGATGCGACGCGCGGTGGCGGCGGGCGTCGCGCCGCGGACGGGATTGGCGCCCGAGAGCGCCTCATAGAGGACGAGCGCCAGCGCATAGAGGTCCGTCTCCTCGCACGCCTCTCGGCCCTCGCTCTGCTCCGGCGCCATGTAGGCGAGCGTGCCGAGGACGTCGCCGGTGCGAGTGAGGGCTTCCTGGTCGACGAGGCTCGCCCCGCCGAAGTCGGTCAGCTTGGCGACAGCCAGCGGCGAGTGCCGGCCGGGCGTCCGCTCGTCGGCGCGGTGGGGAACGAGGACGTTCTGGGGCTTGACGTCGCGGTGGATCACGCCCCGCTCGTGGGCGTGGGAGAGGGCGCGGGCAAGGGCGAGGCCGATCGCGAGCACCTCCTCGTCCTCGAGCGCCTGATCGGCGATCAGCACGGAGAGGGTCTCGCCGTGGACGAGCTCTGAGATCAGGTAGAAGGCGTGCTCGTCGGACTGCGCCTCATAGAGCGCGACGATCGCGGGGTGCGAGAGGCGGGCCGTCGCGAGCGCCTCGCGGGTCGCGCGCTCGCTGTCCCCGTCGGGCGCGAGCGGGATCCGCTTGACCGCGACCTCGCGGCCGAGCAGCTCGTCACGGGCGCGCCAGACGACACCGAAGCCGCCCGAGCCGAGACGCTCGAGGGTGCGGTAGCGGCCGAGGAGCAGCTCCCCGTCGGGCAGGGGCTTCCCATCGCGGCCGCTCGCGCGGCGCGGAGAGACGCGGCGCCGGGCGCCCTCCCGCGGCGAGTCCTCCCAGCCGGGCGGCGCTTGGAGAAGGGTGCGCGGCGACTCCACCGGGTCCTGCCTTCGCGGTCCGCAGGCGGCATTCCTGCCCGCAGACAGGCAAAAATACGCGCTGACCGAGAAGTTGCAGGATGTTCACGGGTGTGGCCGCCAGTCATACTGGTGCCCGTCCTGCTGTCCCGCAAAGGAGCGCACAGCCTTTGTCGTTCTTCGACGATGGCGAGGAGACACAGCCTCGACCGTCATCCCGGACGCCGCGTCAGTCGGCTGCAGCGCCCCCCCAACGGCCCAGTCCACGCCGCCCGCAGGGCGCCGGAGGCTCGCTCGGGATCGACCAGCACACGCTCATGGTGCGCAGGCGGGCGGCCGTGGGCATCGCTGTGGTGCTCGTGATCGTGATCGCCCTGGTCATCAACGGCTGCCTGAAAAGCGAAGCGCAGCAGTCGCTGAAGGAATACGCCAAACAGGTGGGCCAGATCTCCCAGGAATCGGAAACGCAGGTCTCCAAGCCGTTTTTCGCGGCTCTCACCGGGGCGGGGGCCAAGCCGGCGCTCGACGTTGAGGTGCAGGTCGACCAGCTGCGGATCAAGGCCCAGTCGATCGCCACCCGCGCCAAGGAACTGAGCGTCCCAGGCGCGATGGCCGACGCGCAGCGCAACCTCCTGCTGGCGCTCAACTTTCGCGTCGAAGGAATCACGAAGATCGCGGCGCTGCTTCCCACCGCCCTGGGCGGCCAGCGCAAGGAAGCGACGGAAAAGATCGCGGGCGACATGGAGATCTTCCTGGCCTCCGACGTGATCTTCTCGCAGCGCGTCGTGCCGCTCGTGCAGCAGACGCTCGCCGCGAACTCGATCCACGGCGTCACCGTCGCGTCCAGCCGCTTCCTGCCGAACATCGGCTGGCTCGACCCGACCGTCGCCCTGTCGCGCATCACGGGCCAGTCGGCGACGGCGTCGACGACCGGCATCGCGCCCGGCACGCACGGCGACACGATCGCCGGCGTGAGCGTCGGCGCGACCACGCTGGAAGCTGAACCGGCGCTCAACCACATCGGCGGAGGAGCGAACCCGACGTTCACCGTGACGGTCGAAGACACCGGCGAAAACAACGAGACGAACGTCAAAGTCGACGTGACCGTCACCGCCTCCGGCAAGCAGTACAAGGCCTCGCACACCATCAACCAGATTTCGGCGGGACAGAAGGCGAACGTCGAAATCCCCGTGAGCGGCGTCCCGCTCGGGGTCGCCGCCAAGATCGAAGCCCGCGTCGAGCCGGTGCCGGGCGAGACCGAATCGGAAAACAACAAGAAGACCTATCTGGCGATCTTCGGGCCCTAGCAGCGGCCCGCGTGCCGGTGGCGGGAGCGGCTAACTTGTGCCGATGGCAGCATCGATCACCGACACGCACGGGATCATCGCGATCGCGGCGGGCGCCCTGGCCGTGCTCGCGCTGCTGACCTGCGCCTGGCTCGCGAGCAACATGCGCCGGCTGCGGCGGGCGCAGCAGGTCGTCCTCGGCGAGCAGGGCCAGCGCGACCTGGTGGATCATGCGGCCCGTATCGAGGAGGCGTTCGCGCAGCTTCGCGAGCACGTCGACGACACGGCCGCGCGCCTCGAGGAACGCCTCGCGGGAGTCGAGGCCGCGCTGCGCGGCGCGATCTCGCACCGGGCGCTCGTGCGCTACGACGCCTACAACGAGCTCTCGGGCCACCAGTCGATGTCGATCGCCCTGCTCGACCACGAGCAGTCGGGGATCGTGCTCTCGTGCATCCACCACCGCGAGCAGGCGCGCGTGTACGGCAAGCAGGTGCGCGGCGGCCGCGGGGAACTGGAGCTCTCGCCCGAGGAGGCGGAGGCGGTCCGCCTGGCCGTCCACGGCCAGCCACCGGCCGACGGCGCCGGCGGCGAAGCGCCCCTCTGAGATGGCGTCGGGCCGGCCGCGCGTCGGTTACCTGGGACCGGAGGGCACGTTCAGCGAGGAGGCCCTGCTGGCGAGCGCGGCGCCCGATGGCGTCGAGCCCGTCCCGCTGGGCTCGATCTTCGAGACGGTCGAGGCGCTTCGGGAGGGAGAGCTCGAGTGGGCGATCGTCCCGATCGAGAACTCGCTCGAGGGCTCGATCAACGAGACGCTCGACCTCCTGGCGGGCGAAGCCGGCGGCGTGGAGATCGTCGGCGAGGCGCTGCTCAGGGTCAGCCACTCGCTGATCGCCGCACGGCGGCTCGAGCTCGCCGAGATCGACACGGTCGTCACCCATCCCCAGGTGCCCGGCCAGTGCGCCTCGTTCCTGCGCCGCGAGCTCCCCCACGCCCGCATCGTCGCCTCGAGCTCGACCGCCGAGGCAGTCCGCACGGTCGTCGCCGCGCCGGCGAGCGGACAGGCGGCCCTCGGGACGCTCCTGGCGGCGGAGATCTATGGGGGGACCGTGATCCGCGAGGGGGTCCAGGACCGCGACGACAACGAAACGCGCTTCGTCTGGCTCGCGCGGACGAACGGGCACGCGGGGCCGCCGCCGCTGCGCGAGGAGCCGGACGGCGGCTGGAAGACGTCGCTCGTCTTCTGGGGGCTGGGAGCCGAGCGCCCGGGCTGGCTCGTGCGCTGCCTCGACGAGTTCGCAAGCCGCAGCATCAACCTGACGCGGATCGAGTCGCGCCCGCTGCGCGAGCGGCTGGGCAGCTACATGTTCTTCGTGGACCTCGAGGGCAGCATCGAGGATCGGCCAGTCGCCGACGCCCTCGCAGGCGTCCGGCCTCTCTGCGAGGAGCTGCGAGTCCTTGGCTCCTACCGCGCGGCGCCCGCTAAACTCCCGGCCTGAACATGGAGAGCACAGCCCCACCAGAGCCGGTGGGGTCCGTGTCGCACACCGAGCACCCGCGGCACGGACCTGGTTCCTCGCCCTCGGCGACGATGGGCGGTCGGGTGCTCGTCCTCAACGCGACCTACGAGCCGATCAACGTGTGCACGGTTCGACGGGCGGTGGTGCTGCTCCTGAAGGCGAAGGCCGAGCTTGTCGAGCGCGGGCGAGCCGAGCTCCACTCGGAGAGCTCGACGGTGGCCCGACCGGTCGTGATCCGGCTCGTGACCTACGTGAGCGTCCCGCGCGACGCGCATCGGCGCAAGATCACGCGGCGCGCCGTCTTCGCCCGCGACAGCTGGACCTGCCAGTACTGCGGCTCGCGCTCCAACCTCACGGTCGACCACGTCATCCCCCGCTCGAAGGGCGGCACATCCAGCTGGGAGAACATCGTCGCCTCGTGCGCCCCCTGCAACCGCCGAAAGGGGGACCGGCTGCCGCGGCAGGCCGGCATGCACCCGCGAAGGCTCCCACGCACGCCACGCGCCGAGATCTTCATCCAGGTCGCCAGCCCGACGATCCCCGCTGCCTGGCTGCAGTACCTGCCCCAGGCGGCTTAGCGGATCTAGATCTGGGCGAGCACCTCCTCGGGTCGAGCTGGCTTACCTCCTCGCCGAGCATCGTTGGCCCCGTTCTGATGGCGGGCGCGAGAACGGCGCGCTCCGAGAAGCCAAGGGGAGAAAGGACGAGGGGCGCCCACGACGAAGCGCCCCTCGCTTGCTGCTCATGACTGGAAGACCGAGACGACGAATGAGACGGCCGGAGGGACCAGCGCCGGCAGTCGCCTCGGGGTGCCCCGGGTTGGATTCCGCTAAGCGGTCCAGCCTGCTGCCCCGCAACGGGGGCCCGACCTAGCGGCCGGTCACCTCCAGGGTCCCGCAAGAACTGTCATGCAACGTACGGACCACCTCCTTTCTCTGGTCTGGCCAGAGTAGCGAAACGGGACGACGGACGCGAGGGGTGAAGCCCAGCGTTTCGCGGAAGTTCCGGGGCCGCTAGCGGCCGCCGGTCAGTGGAGGATGACGCCGAACTCCTGCGTGTAGGTCGCGCCCTGAGAGCCGCCGGAGAGCGAGGAGGGCACGGCCGCCAGCACGGAGATACCGGTCTCGGTGTACTGCCCTTCGAGGATGTTCGCCAGATGCCCCGGCGAGGCTATCCAGGCCCCGACGATCGACTGCGGCGTCGAGAGCCCGAGGGTCCCCCAGGCGAGGTTCTCACCGATCACGTAGCCGACGTTGGCGCCCGGGATGTAGCCAGCGGCACGGATCCTGTCGACGGGCGTCTCGCCGGCCGGGGAGACATGCTCGAAGTAGTCGCCTTCGATCATCTCCCTGCTATGCACTTCGGCGGCCTGCTGCAGGCGGCTGTTGATCGTCAGCGGGGCCTCACCGTTCTGAGCGCGCTCTCTGTTGATCAGGCAGAGCACCGCTTCGCGGACGAGTTCGAGGTCCTGTGCTGTGGGCGTGAGTTCGGTGTTCGCGCACGAGCTGCCGAGGGCCGCGGCGATCTCGGCCGAGCGTGCTGCCGCGGCGCTCGATTTGACGGTGGTCGGCCGGACGGCGGTCGGCTTGACCGCGACGGGCCGGGCGGCAGCGCGCGTGGTGCGGGAGTCACGAGGGCGGCGGCCCGCCTGGGCCCGGCGGGGGTGGTGTGCGAGCACCGCCGCCTGGTGGTGCAAGCGCGAGGCCAGCGCGGTACGCGCGAGCGGCCCGGGCCCGCCGGCGGCCGCGGAGGCGGCGGGCGAGGCGAGGAGCAGGACGGTGAGGATGGTCGCGGGCAGCAGACGGCGGCGGGTCACCCACAGCGTTTCGGCCGCAAACTCCGATCATCTGAGTCGGATGTCCGGAATCTGGACGGTTGGGACCCGTCGCCGGCGGGCCGCGCCGATCGTCAGCGAGCAAACCTCCTGGTCCTCCCCGCGAGGGGTTGCGGAGGTCTACGCAGGTCCGGCGCCGTCGCCGGAGAGGCCGTCGTCCGACCCGCCATCCCCGAGGGCGGGCTCACCGTCCTCGGCCACCGGCGCGCCCGTCTCCTCGCCCGTGTCGACGACTAGCGCGACGGCGCTCACGAGGTCATCGTCGCGGAGGTTCATCACGCGCACGCCCGTAGCCGAGCGGCCCTGCTGGGAGATGCCTTGAGCGGAGGTCCGCTGCACCATGCCGCCCACGCTGATGAAGACGAGCTCCTGGTGCTCGCGCACCACGAGCGCCCCCGCGAGAGCGCCCTTTTTCTCGGTCAGGCCGATGGTCTTGACGCCTTTGGCCCCGCGGTTGGTCTTGCGGTACTGACCGACCAGCGTTCGCTTGCCGTAGCCGTTCTCGGTCACCACGAGGAGGTCCATGTCGTCACGGGCCACGTCCATCGCGATCACCTCGCCCTTCTTGCCCACGTCCATCCCGCGGACGCCGGTCGTGTCGCGGCCCATCGCCCGCACGTCTGACTCGGCAAAGCGCACGGTGAGCCCGGCACGCGAGACCATGATGATCTCGTCTTCGGGGTCGACCGCGCGCACGGCCAGCAGCTCGTCGTCGTCGCGGATGTTGATCGCGATGATCCCGTCGGCTTTGATCGGCGTGTTGTAGGCGGCGAGCTCGGTCTTCTTCACGGTGCCGTTGCGGGTCGCGAAGATCAGGTACTGGGTCTCGGTGAAGTCGCGTGTGGAGACCACCGCCTGGATCCGCTCGCCCTCGCGGAGCGGGAGCACGTTGACGAGCGCGCGACCCTTTGCGGTGCGCGAGGCCTCGGGAAGCTCGTAGACCTTCGAGCGGTAGACCTTGCCGCGGTTGGAGAAGAACAGGAGATAGTCATGCGAGGAGGTCACGAACAGGTGCTCGATGAAATCGCCATCCTTCATGTCCATCCCGGTGACCCCGCGACCGCCCCGCTGCTGCTGGCGGTATGTCGCGAGCGGCAGCGACTTGATGTAGCCGCTCTGCGTGATCGTGATCACCATCTGCTGGTCGGCGATCAGGTCCTCGATGTCGATCTCGTCCTCGGAGTGGGTGATCTCGGTGCGGCGCTCGTCGCCGAAGCGCTCGGAGATCTCGGTGAGCTCCTCCCTGATCACGCCCATCACGCGCGACTCATCGCCGTGGATGGCGCGCAACTCGGCGATCCGCTCGGTCACGTCGGCGTGCTCCTGTCTGATCCCGTCGGCCTCGAGTGCGGTCAGCTGCGAGAGACGCAGGTCGAGGATCGCGCTGGCCTGGATGGCCGTGAGCTCGAAGCGCTCGACAAGCTGCTCGCGCGCGCTTTCGCGGTCGCGTGAGGCGCGGATCAGCTCGATGATCTCGTCGAGGTGCTCG
>DASZIU010000121.1:0-3328 GCA_035948815.1 Solirubrobacteraceae bacterium
CAGGCGATCGTCAACGCGGCCAACTCGAGCCTGCTGGGGGGCGGCGGAGTCGACGGCGCGATACACCGCGCGGCCGGCGCGGAGCTGCTCGAGGAGTGCCGAGGGCTCGACGGCTGTGCGACGGGAGACGCGAAGCTCACGGGCGCCGGGCGCCTGGCGGCCAGCCACGTCATCCACGCCGTCGGTCCGATCTGGCGCGGCGGCGGGGCCGGGGAGCCGGCGTTGCTGGCCTCCTGCTACCGGCGAGCAGTCGAGCTCGCCGCGAGGCACGGGTGCGAGTGCGTGGCCTTCCCGGCGATCTCGACGGGCGTCTACGGATACCCGCTGCGCGAGGCGGCCGCAGTCGCGATCGAGTCCACACGCGAGGCGATGAACGCGCACCCGGCCGTCATCGAAGCGAGGTTCTGGCTGTTCGACGACGCGGCCTACCGCGTCTTCGCCGAGACGCTCGCGCGACTCGGCTAACGCTGCTCCCCGATCCACGACATGATCGCGCGCGAGTGGGTGAGGACTCTGCCGTCCGCCAGCTTGAGCGCAGGCAGTTTCGTGTCGCCGCTCGCCTCGCGCAGCTCCTCGCGGGAGCCTTTGCGCAGGAACGGGATCGGGCTCCCGTGCGCCGCGACGACCTTCTCGTACTCGATCGAGGCGTCGTGCATCGCTTCCTGTACACGGCGGCAGGGGTGCATGCGGGGTCCGCCTTCATCGCCGTGGCAGACGAACAACGTAGGGGTGTCGGCCATCCTCATCCTCCAGGTCTCGTGGGCGTCGCGGCAGATTAGCGCCGCCGGCCCCGCGCGAGGTGAAGCGTGACCGTCGCACGGGAGCTGCGGAGGGTCCCGGCGCCGTCGCGGATCACGAGCACCGCCCTCGCGCGCAGCACGTGCGTGCGGCGCAGCAGCCGCATCGCCCGGGACCTCAGATGCAGCGTGATCGCCTTGACGTGCCCGCCCGGCACCCTGAACGTGCCAGTCGCGAGCGTCAATATCGCCGCGCGCGCCCGACCGCCGCGAGCCACCGCGAGGGGGCCGGCTTCAGCGAGCACTGCCTTGAGCGTGCGCAACGTGATCGTCCCTTTGCAGACGGTGACGCCGGCCGGGCACCGTACCTTGACCGTCAACCGTCCCGACGAGTTGACCGTCAGCGACGTGCTCGCGAGCGTCGCCGCAACCGACGGCTGCCGCGTCGGGGCTGCCTGTGGCGGCAGTGGCGGGGGCACGATCGCAGAGCCCGAGCCGGGCGGCGGTACCGCGATCTGGTAGGCGGTGACTGTCGTGCCCGTCGCCACGAAGAGGCGGCCGCCCGCGGCGCTGGGCGAGGCGAAGTGATCGACCGCGGCGCTGGGAAGCGTCTCGGTGTAGCGCGGCGCGCCAGTCGCCGGATCAAGACCGTAGAGCTTGGTCCCGGGCCGGGAGCCGTGTGTCGCGACGACCCAGACGAGCCCAGCCGAGACGATCGGCGGGCCGGCCGCATCGCCCGGTCCTTTCCACGTCGGCGCAAAGCTCCGGGCGGCCTGGTTGTAGGCGAGCGCCTGCGTCCCGTTCGAGCATGCGACGTAGATCACTCCCGCGTAGTAGGCGTCGCCCCCGAAGCTGCCCGCGCCCCCGCACACCTGCTGGCTGAAGACCGCCGGCGTGCCTTTGCCCATCGTCTCGTCGAGCAGGTAGCCGGTGCCGTTCTTGCCCGCCTGGAAGATCAGGCCTCCGGGCAGGAGCTCTGGTCCTGCTGAGCCGAGATCCGTGTCGCTGTTGCTGTCCTGTTCCCAGCTCGGCGGCTTGAAGTAACCGATCGGGTTGAGCGCCGGACCGAGTGCGACGAGGCTGTCCGATTCGTCGTAGACCGTGGCTTTTTCGCCACCCGGGTTCGGGTTGCCGGTGCTCGCGAAGATACGGCCCTGGCTGTCGACGATCGGCCCGCTCGTGCCCCACACAGCGCCGCCCGATTGCGTTTTGACGGCGATCGGAACCTGCCAGAACGCGGGCGCGCCGCCGCTCTCGGGGGCCGAGACGACCGTGCCGCGGTAGGTCCCGCAGTCTCCGTCATTTCCGCCGAAGCCGAAGATGACGTTGCCCCCGTCGAGGTTCAGCGCCGTGCGCTGCAGGTAGTCCTTGGGTTCGGCGTTCGCTGGGTCGACCGGTGTCCTCAGCACTTCCACACCGCTCGTCAGGCCATACCCGACGAGCACGTGCTGCGCCTTGCCGGTCGCCTGGTTCCAGACATCGGCGACCGCGAAGATCTCCGCGGCGGCGGGATCGATCACCGGCGTCCCGACGATGCCGACCGTCGGCGAGACGTCGCCGCACGGCAGCTGGCTCGACGGGACCGGCGGCCCGGCGGTCCTGCTCCAGATGACCGCGCCCGTAGCGGCGTCCAGCGCGTAGAGGCCGTTGGCGACGGTCGCCACATACACGCGCGAGCCGAGCACGAGTGGTTGTCCCCAGATGGGCCCCCCGAGGTCCACCGACTGCCACGCGAGCGACGGCGGGAGCGGGCTCGCGCCGTCGGGGTCATATCCCGAGCGTCCCGCGTCGTGGTGGTAGGTGGTCCACGCGGGTTCGCCCCGCGCGACCGCCGTGATGCCGCCGATCAGGCAGCTGAGCACTGCGGCGGTGGCGAGGGCGGTGCCCGCCGTGCTCCTCCCCGCCGCACGCGATCGACGCAAGCGGCGCCACGGTCCCAGGCGCATGCCGAGAAGATAGAGATCGCCTCGCCGGTCATCGGGCGCGGCTGGACGGCTGTACGGGACCCAAGGGGCGCCGGGCACGCGTCGGAGTGCTGGGCGCCCGCCGCGTGGTGGCCGCTACGAGTACCCCTACTCCCGCCAGTATTCCGGTCCCACGGTCTCCTCCTCGCGCGTGCGAAACGGAAGCCGCTCGTCCAGCCCGCTGATCGTGAACAGCCGGTGGAGCTCCTTGCGGCCGGGCACGATGCAGAACTCGCATCCGAACTCCCGGCACGTCTCGCGCGCGACCGATACCGCATGGAGCCCACTCCCGTCGATGAACTCGAGCTCGCTCAGGTCGAGCACCAGCCGCTTGACGCCGTCGCGGCATAGGCCGATCACCGCGCCCTCGAGCGCCGGTGAGGTGGCGAGGTCCATTTCGCCGGTGACGACGAGCCGGCGCGGATCAGCGTCCTCGACGAGGTCGATTCCCATCCTGGGTCCCGTCGATGATGCGAGCGAACGGCCCATCTCGCGCAACGCCCCGCAGCGGCTCCTCCCGTCGCGGGCGATCCTCCCCGTGGTTATGTTCCCTCTGAAAGCCGAGCGTCCCCTCAGACTCCCGGCCTCCACAAGGTACGCGCGTGGGCGCAGTTGTCAAGCCGGTCT
>DASZIU010000122.1:0-12152 GCA_035948815.1 Solirubrobacteraceae bacterium
GGCCTGGATGCCCCGGGCGACATCGCGCCGGGAGAGCAGGGCGAACTCTAGCTTTCAGTTCCCACGACCTCAAGGAGGACGCACTCCGTTAGCGTCCGCCCTTCCAACAGGCCCGCCCGCTCCCAGGCGAGGGCAAGCTCGCTCGGCACCGCCTTGAGAGCCGCACCGGCGCCAGCGCATCCGACGCGTATGCCGACGCGCAGCGGTACGGCGATCGTCGCCGGCGGAGTCAGCGGCCTCCCACGTTCGCGTGGGCTCCCGATCGTGAGGGCGCGCAAGTAGGCCGCCTCAGCGGCGGAGAGCGAGCGGTGAGCGCTGGAGGGGCTCGGCGGCACGAGAGCCAGAAACCGCGGCAAGCCCAAATCACGGGAGACGAGCCCGGCCTCGAGGAGCACGGAGCCGAGCACATCGGTATC
Organism: Solirubrobacteraceae bacterium; assembly: GCA_035948815.1. GTDB lineage: Bacteria > Actinomycetota > Thermoleophilia > Solirubrobacterales > Solirubrobacteraceae > Palsa-744. Next base: position 417 of record DASZIU010000122.1, read on the forward strand.
GACCTGCCGCTGCGTGGCCTCGCAACTCAGCCAGCGGCTGAGTTCGGGCGCTAGGGCCAGTGGCTCGTGAAATTCACCAGGCCGGCGAGCAGCCGCTGATGCCAGCAGGCTCCCCGTTTCTGGAGGCGGCGGCAGCGGATCGGACGCAAGGAGACGAAGCGCCCTGCGACGGCGCCCCTGCGCGGCACGAGCATCGGAAGGCACCCGAAAAGAATACCAGTAAACTTTTCTGCAATGGGCAGGGGCCCCCTCACACAGCGCCAGCTCGCTGAAGGACGCAGGCTCGCCCAGTCACTGCGGGCGGCACGCGTGTCGCGTCCCGCGGCGCAGGCTGCGCTCGCTGCTCGCAGCGGGATCTCGCTCGACATGCTCCGCAAGCTTGAGCGCGAACAGGTTCCCTCGCCGTCCTTCTTCACGGTCGCGCGGCTGGCCCGGCAACTCGGACTCCGCCTCGAGAAGCTAGCCGCCGATGCAGAACAGGCGGGCGAAGACGCCGAAGAGGGCGGCGCGAACTCACAAACCGGGCGATCCAGGCGCGAGTCCTCGGTCTAGTCAACTCGGAACGCCTCCGCTACAAGCCGCGCGTCCTCATCGCGCGGCGCGTAGTGGAGATAGCGCATCGTCGTCTGGATGTCGACGTGGCCCATCCACTCCTGGACGCGCCGGATGTCGGCCTTCGCGATCATGCGGGTCCCAAACGTGTGGCGCAGGTCGTGGAAGCGCAACGGCCGCAGGCCGGCGCCCTTCAACGCCTGCATGTACCGGCGCCTGAGGGCAGAGCCGTCGAGGAACGAGCCGGTCTCGCCGGGGAACACGAGATCGTCCTCGCTGGTGAACCAGTCGCGCTGGGACAGCTTCTCGAGCCGCGCCGCGACTTCGGGTGCCAAGGGCACCGAACGGACCTTGCCCGACTTCGGCGTCGTCAGAGCACCGCCGGCGTAGCTCGCTCGCACACGGATCGCCGACGCGGCGAAGTCGACGTCTCGCCAGCGCAGCGCCAGCAGCTCGCCGCGGCGCAGGCCCGTGAACGCCGCCATGAGGTAGAGCGCACCGTCTTGGTCCGACGCTGCTGCGCGGACAAGCGCCCACACCTCCTCGGGGCTCAACACATCGATGTCGCCGGCGAGGCGGACGGGATGGCGCTCTACCCCAGAGACGGGGTTGAGCGGCAGGCCGTAGACCTTGCAGCCCCGGGCGAAGACACCGTGCAGCAGAACGAGAATCCGGTTCTTGGAGTTGTTCGCCAGCCGGTCCCGACCGGTCGTGCTCACGAGTCCTGCCCGCCAGCGCTCGACGTCTGCCGTCGTGATGTCCTCAAGTCGCCGCTCGCCGAACGCCGGCAAGAGATGGGCGTCGACGATCGAGCGGTATCCGCGAAGCGTCGAAGGCTTCAGCGCACGGTCCTGCTCGGCGTAGCGAAGGAACTCAGCCGCCGCGTCGGCGAACGTCGCGCCCGTGGCGACCATCCCGGGCAGCGTGCCGCGGCGCGCCTGGTCGAACACGTCGCGCAACCAGTCCTCCGCCAGGCGCTTCGTGAAGTACCCGGCCGGCGGGCGACCTCGCTCGGTCCACGCGGGACCCAGCTTGCGCTGCAGCTGGCGGCCGTCCGGGAGCCGGTACTTCGCGTACCAGACCGGTCCGCGCTTGCGTTCGACGCGGAAGACGTGGCCGCTGGGCGGCTGAAGCGGTCGACCGGTGGGCGCTCCCGGCGCCGGCGGCGGCGTGCGTGTCACGTCAGGGTCGGGCCGGAACATTGCTTGTCCCCTCTCCGACAAGGCGCCCCATTTCGGGACATATTTGGGACACGGTTACGCTTCTATAGTGCCTCCTGGATATCCGAAAGGTTCCATTTGCAGGGACTTCGCGACGCGCCCGAGAGGATTCGAACCTCTGACCTTCGGTTCCGTAGACCGACGCTCTATCCAGCTGAGCTACGGGCGCAGAACGGCCAAGTCTATCTGCCGCCCGCGGAACCCTGCTCGTGCGCGCCGCGCGCTCGCGGGAGCGGGATCGCGAAGTTCAGCCACCCCTCCCTGACGCCGCCCACGCGATCGTAGATGGCCTGCGCGCGGAGGTTCTCGGGCGCCGTCTGCCACTCGAGCCGCGCAGCGCCGCGCGCTTCGCAACGGTCGAGACAGGCCTCGATCAGACGCTCGGCGAGCCCGAGGCCTCGCGCGTCCGGGTTTACGTAGAGATCGTGCATGACGCCGATCCGGCTGGCGCTGAGCGTCGACCAGCTCCAGAAGACCGTCGCGAAGGCGACGGCCTCCGCTTGTGCATCGCGCGCGATCAGCTGGACGCCCTCGACCTCGGGGTCGGCGATCAGCGTCCGCGAGAGCTCTAACAGCGAGTGGTCGCTCGGCGCGACACCGTAGAAGTCGCAGTAGGCCCGCATCAGCGGAAGCAGATCCGAGAGATCCGACTCCCTCACGGGAGCGATCGAGTGAGCGCCTGAGGGCTCGGAGAGGACTTGGTCGGGCACGCGGCGACGATAACGCGTGCGGGTGGTAGCGGAGGACCGGCGGCTAGGGCAGGGCCCGCAGCAGAGCCTCGCAGACCCGATCGATCTGCTCGTTCGTGAGCAGAGCACCGGAGGGGAGGCTCAGCCCTTTCGCCGCAAGGCGCTCGGCGACGGGGAGCGGCCCGGTGTCGGCGTCCGCGAAGATCTCCTGCAGGTGAACGGGCTCGAACACGGCGCGCGCCTCGATTCCAGCCCCGTCGAGCTCGTTGATGACGCGGTCGCGTTCAGCCTCGCCGGCGTGCGAGAGGACCACCGAGGTGAGCCACTCGACGCTCTGCGCCCATGGCTCGGGATCGGCGAACTCGAGCCCCGGATGGCCCAGTAGCCGAGACCGGTAGAGCGCCGCGTTGGCGCGGCGCCTGGCGACGTGCCAGTCGAAGCGCTCGAGCTGGCCGAGACCGATCGCGGCCGCCACGTTCGTCATCCGGTAGTTGAAGCCGACGCGGCTCGAGTGGTAGCGGCGCTCGGGGTCCCGCGCGTGGTTTCGCAGCTGCAACGCCGTCTTGGCGAGTGACGCGTCATTGGTGACGAGCATCCCGCCCTCGCCGGTGGTCAGCAGCTTGCCGCCGAAGAAGCTGAACGTGCCCGCGTTGCCGAGCGATCCCACCGGCCTGCCGCGGTAGCACGAACCGTGTGCCTGGGCTGCGTCCTCGAGCAGGAACAGCTCGCGCCGGGCGGCGATCGCCTGAAGTGCGTCGATCTGCGCCGGATGTCCGTACAGGTGGACCGCGACGATTCCGACCGTGCGCGGTCCGATCGCGGCCTCCACGGCCGCGGGATCGAGGTTCCACGAGCCGGGCTCGGAGTCGACGAAGACCGGCGTCGCTCCGCAGTAGGAGACGGCACTGGCGGTCGCGACATAGGTCAGCGACGGGACGATCACCTCCTCGCCCGGCGAGACTCCAAGCGCCAGCAGAGCCAGGTGCAGCGCCGCGGTGCCGGTGTTGACGGCCACCGCGTGCTCGACTTCCCAGAGCGCGGCGAACTTCTCCTCGAAGGCCTCGACGAACTCCCCGCACGAGGAGATCCAGGTCGACTCGAGGCACTCGCGCACGTAGGCCATCTCGTTGCCGACGAGCGCGACCGAGGAGATGGGCAGGCGCTCGGGAAGCTGGGCGATCGTGGCTGCTGAGCCCCGCTCGAGCGGTGCCTCGGGATGAGCTTGTGGGTCCAGACCCGTGGGAGACTCCTCAGACATTTGCGCGCGAAGATAGCCCGACTGCCCTTAACATTTCATGAACGCCCGGACGGCGGCGTCACGCTTGAGGCTTCGCGACTGCGCCGGTAGGAGGCGACCACGACCGCGAGGGCGACGTCGAGTGACATCTCGGGCGCGTGCGCCTCATACCAGCTCACGGTCCGATCGCGTAGATCCTGGCCACCGCGGTACACCGCGGCAAACGCCGACGCGAGGTCCGTCGGGCTCGCCGACGGCGCGATGAAGCCGTTGGATCCGGGCTCGATCAGCTCTGTCGCGCCGTTGTCGGGCCCCTCGACCACGACGCTCGGGACACCGAGAGCCGCAGCCTCGAGCACGACGGTCCCGAGCCCCTCGCGTCGCGTGGGGAGGATCATGCAGAGAGCTCTCGCAAGCGCGCCGGACAGCTCCCCGTCTTCCACGAACCCGGGGGCACTGACCGGCGGGTCCGGCCCGAGACGAGCGATCATCTCTTGGATGTGTGCCCGCTCCGGGCCGTCGCCGAGGATGAGCCCGCGCAGCCCTGGGATCTCCTGCCGAGCAAGCGTTACCGCGGGAACGACGGCGTCCGCCTGCTTCTCCGGGATCAGCCGGCCGATGAAGACGACGAGCGGATCGGCGGGACGGCGGAGCTTGGCGTCGGGCGGCGCGCCGTAGAGCCCTCGCCGCAGCACTAGGGGCTCCGAGCGCAGGCCTTCTGCGACCAGCCGACGAGCGTGCTTGTGCGCGAGGCAGATCGCCTGCTGCGGTATCGCCGCGCACAACCGCTGAACGAGCCAGCCGATCCGCCCGCCGACCCGCCCCAGGTATTCGCGCCAGTAATCGAGCGTCCAGACCTCGAACCAGTCCACGACGAGCGCGTAGCGCCCGAACGGCTTGAGCGCCGCGGCCGCCAGCAGCGAGAAGAACGGGAACGAGCAGGTGTGCACGACGTCATAGCGGCGACCGTGGCGCAGCAGGTGCCAGAGAACGCCGACGCCGAAGACGAGCGGCGGCACGATCCGTCTTCGACCGCCGACATAGAGCTTCATCCGCGGTCCCACCGGGACGACCCGAACCCCCGCTCCCGATGTCGGGCGCTCGCCACTGTCCCATTGGCGGAGCGTCAGGTATGTGACGTCGTAGCCCTCGACCGCCAGCCGCGCGGCGAGCTCTCGGAACCAGCGCTCCCCACCCCCGATCGTGTAGGGGAACAGGCAGTCATAGATCACGCAGACTCGCATCGATCCGGCCCAGGGCTAGCCGGCCGCCAAGGCGGCCTTGCGCGCGGCGGGAGCGAGCGCGCTCTGGACTGATACCTCAACGCCGTGGCGCGGAGCGAGCGTGATCCCGCGCAGCACCACGGGGTCGGGCCGCTCGCGTGCGGGGCACAGTTCGACCGCGGGCACGGCGACCCGCAGCACCTCCGCCATCTCGGCCTGCGCAAGCGCGGCCCCGATGCAGCGGCGGATGCCGCCTCCGAACGGCAGCCACGAGTAGGACTCGGCTCCCTCGTCGAGAAAGCGCTCCGGTCGAAACTCGCGCGGGCGCGGGTAGATGTCCTCCCGCATATGGACGAGCGCGATTCCGGGGTACACCTTCACGCCCGCCGGCAGCTCCCAGCCGGCGACCTGACGAGGGACCGTGAGCGTCCGCTCGGCCGCGTCGAGCACCGGCCGCAGCCGCAGCGTCTCCTTGACCACCGCGTCGAGGTAGCCATCGCTCTCGCCGGCCTGCAGCTCCTCGCGCAGGCGTGCCAGCACGCGCGGGTTGCGCAGCAGGAGCTCGAACGCGAACGCGAGCCCGGTGGCCGTCGTCTCGTGCCCCGCCGCGAGCATCGTGAAGAGCTCGTCGCGCAGCTCGGCGCTCGTCATTCCACGGCCGTCCTCGTCGCGCGCGCGTAGCAGCAGCGACAGGACGTCCGAGCGCTCCTCGAGGTCCGGCGCATCGCGGCGACGCTCGATCTCCTCGTACAGCAGCGCGTCCGCAGCGCGCAGGCGCCGCGTGAAGCGTCCGCCCGGGCTCCAGGGCCCGAGATCGGCGCGGGCCGCGCGGGAGATCATGAACAGGGGGCTGCTGTCAACGACGGCGATCAGCCGCGCGCGCAGGCTCGCCATCTGATCCGGGTGGGTGACGCCGAACACGGCCCGGCAGATCACCTCGAAGGTCAAGGCGCGCATCCGCTCGCGCAGCACGAGGCGTGTGCCTGGCCGCCAGCTCGAGATCTCGCGCTCGGCGACGTCCCTGGTCACCTCGCGGAACGAGCCGACGCTCGAACCCTGGAACGGAGGCAGCAGGAGCTTTCGTTGGCGCAGGTGCCGCGGCCCGTCGAGAACGAGTACCGAGTGGCTTCCGAGCACCGGCTCCATGAAGGAGTTCGCCTCGCCCGCGCGGAGATCCGACTGGTCTCCGGTGAACAGCTCCCGGATGGCCTGCGGGTCGGCGACGTAGACGCCGACGCCGAATCCGAGCATCCTGACGGTGAACACGTCCCCGAACCGCCTCCGCCATTCGCGCAGCACGGAAAGGGGCCGGTAGGCGAAGCGCAGCGAGTTCACGATCGCCGGGCTGCGTGGGCCGGGAGGAAGCGCCATCGAGCCAGTGTAAGTGGCCGAACGCCGCTACGACATGCGTCCGGGGCCCAAAGCGGGGCGATCGTCGAGCCGTAGCGTTTCGCGGGCGATGTCCTCGCTAATAGCCTCGCCCCACGCACGCTCGCAAGGCGCGATCAGCTGGGCTCCGCGCGCGAGCGTGCGCGCCGGCCAGCAGCCGTCGCGGACGGATCCAGCCGTCCGCATGCGCCGCTACCTCCCGCTCGCGCTGCTCGTCACGTTGCTCGTCGTCGTGATGCCGGCGATCGTCGCCGCGGCGATCGTCCCTGCGGCGGGGCCGCTCTGGACGGCGGCCTCGATCGTGCTTGCGGTCGGTCTCTCGATGACGCTCGCCGCGGGCGCCGCTGCACTTTGGAAGCGCGAGCTTCATGCGTGCGACGTGGTGTTCGCCGACCTCCTGATCTGGGGCTGGCTGCGCCGCTGCTGGACCGAGCGGCGACTATCCCAGGCGCGGGCGCTGTACGACTCCGCAAGGAAGTCGGGCCCGCGCGTGAGCATCGAGCTCTTGACCGGTCTCAGCAGACTGCTGGAAGCGCGCGACCCATACACGCATGGTCACAGCCAGCGGGTATCGCGCCACGCCGGCCAGGTCGCGGCCGCCATGCACCTCTCGCCGGTGGAGATCGCGAGGATCAGGACAGCCGCGGCGGTGCACGACGTGGGCAAGCTCTATACGCCGAGGGAGATCCTCAACAACCCGCGCCGCCTCACAACCGAGGAATTCGACGTCGCCAAGCGCCACGCGGCCTGGGGCGCCCGCATGCTGTCGGAGGTTGGGGATCCCGAGATCGAGGCGATGGTGCGCCACCACCATGAGCGAATCGACGGCACGGGCTACCCCGACCGGCTCGCCGGCGAGGAGATCCCGCTCGGAGCACGCATCATCGCCGTCGCAGACACGTTCGACGCGATGACCTCGAGCCGCGTCTACCGCGCGGGTTGCACGCAGAAGCGGGCCTTGGACGTGCTCGGGGAGGAGGCGGGAAGGCAACTGGACGCGGACGCGGTCGCCGCGTTTCTGAGCGTCTACTCCGCGCGACGCCCCGCGGGCTGGCTGGCGCTCGCCGTCGCCCTTCCGCAGCGCCTGCTCGCGCTCGTCCCGGGCGCCGTTCCCGGGGTCGGCCTCGGCGCGGGCGGGGTAGCCTCGCTGCTACCGGGCATCGGCGCTGCGAGCCTGCTCGCCCTCTCGCCCGCCGTGCATCGCGTCGTGCCGGTCACCCGCCTCATGTCCCGCCCTGCCGCCGTGACCCAGAGCCACGGATCGGCGCCGACGGGCTCGAGCAGGGCCAGGAGATCGACCGGGACGACACCGGGCAGTCCCCTCAGGAGGGCGGACTTCCGTCGCGGCAGCGTCGCCCCGCCGCAATCTCCGGCTCGGTCGCCGCAGACGCCCGCCGCGGCGGGCGGGCCCACCGGGCCGAGCGGCGCGGGAGCGAGCGGGCCAGATCAGGGGGTGCCGGCACCCGAAGCGGGCACGCCGCCAGTCTCGCCGGAACCCTCCCCGGTTCCCGCCCCCGTCGTGGCTCCTGTTCCCTCTCCTGCACCGACACCACCGGTCCCGGTGCCGACCGTTCCCGAAGTCAAACTTCCTCCCCTTCCCGTTCCGAGCGTTCCGGCTCCCGGGGCGTCGGCGCAGAGCGAACTGCCACGCGTGAGCGTGGGTTCCGGCGCGCCGTCGAATTAAGCCCCTCTTGAGCGGCGTCGAAGCCGGCCTTCAGGAACGCGGGCGAGGATGCGCGCGATGCTCGGCCAGCTCCTCTTGATCGTCCTCCCCGTGCTGTGGATCACGCTCACGGTCGTCGTGGTTGCCGCCTGTGCGGCCGCCGCCCGCGCGGACGACGCACGCCGACGCTGAGCGACAGCGCTCGACCGTCGTGCACTACGTCGTCGCGACCGGCTCGCGCCCGACCTGACGAGGAGGGAGCGCATCGGCGCTGCTCAGCGCCGATCCCATCGCCGGGCCGCTCAAGCTTGGCGGCCTGAACTCCGATCAAGTGCACACGATGGCTGATAGACGATCGCCTTCAGGAGCCCTCGTATCTGCGGCGGGCGCCGCCATCCTCGCGGTGTCGGTCTTCCTGCCCTGGTACGCGCTCACCCTTACGGCCACCGGTGCCGCAGCGGCCCAGAACGGGCTCAACGGCCTCGCCCAGCAATACGGCAACGCCGCCTTTCAACTGCAGGCGAGAACCGTGGGGTCCGGCTTCAACGCCCTCGCCGGACATCAGCTCGCAACACTGAGCGCGCACCAGGAGTTCAAGGTCATGAACGTCATCCTCCTGGTACTCGCCGCAGCCGCGCTCGCAGCCGCACTGGCGCATCTCGCCGGCGTCTCAGAGCCGGCAATGGGGACCGAAGGCCAGATCTCGCTGCTGGGCCTGATCGCGGGTCTGTGCGTGCTCTTCCGGATCCTCGCGCCTCCGTCGCCGCAGGACGGGCTGCTCTCGCTGTCGCTGAGCTGGGGTATCTGGCTGGCGCTCGCGAGCTCCGTGGCGATCGTCGCCGGGGGCTTGTGGAATCGTCTCGCCGGAGGCCCCAGAACCGCGCCGAATCCGGTGACGGCGTGGGATGAGCTGTCCGGCTGGACGCCCGGCGCCTGAACGGGGGCGCTCTCGTCGCGCTAGGACCCGCGCGCGGGGGGCGGACTCGCCTGATCGGTGAAGCTCATGCGACGCAGGACCAGCAGCGCCTCCGAACGACGGCTCGCGGTCACACGGGCGCCGAATACGACATGTACCTGGAAGAGCCGGCGGGCCGCCGTGAAACGCATCAGGTAACTGGGCACCCTCCCACCGCGACCGCGCGATCCGCCACCCGCGACCGCGCCTGCGCCCGCGAGGAGGGCGACGACCGCAACCGCCGCGACGCGGCGCCTACGCCGGCGTTGGCGCGCTCGCGCGTCGTCGATGACACCCGAGCTGGTCGTCTCCACTGGCGGTGGAGCCACGCTTGCGGCCATTCCGCGTTGACATCCGAGACGCGGATTGCGCTACTCTAACTAGTACAACTATGGATTTCAATATCGACCGTTCCAACCCCGCCCTGCTCCACGACCAGGTCGCGGCCCAGATACGCCGCGCGATCGCCGACGGCGAGGCTGGTCCAGGTCAGCGCCTCCCACCGGCGCGTGACCTCGCCGCGATCATGCACGTGAACACCAACACGGTGCTGCGCGCATTGCGTACGTTGCGAGACGAGGGATTGCTGGAGATCCGACAGGGCCGCGGCATTCGCGTCACCGGCACCCCGGAGCGCGGCGCGGTGACCGCGCGGGCCAGAGAGCTCTTGGCATTTGCCAGCGATCAGGGCTATCGGCCCGACGAGGTGATCGCGATCATCCAGGGGATCAGCTGAGCGTGCCCAGCCTGCTGGCCCCCGACACGCGACACGACGAGGCAGAGCGGCCGGCGCGACACGAAGGCGGCGTGATCAAAGACGCCCGTCGGCGCCAGAACCGTCGCCGGGCGCTCGGAGCTTCCGCCATCCTCGTGGCACTCCTCATCTCCGCCGGGCTCGTTCGAGGAGCGGCGCACCAGTCGCACGCAGGGCACGCCGCTGGTGCGGCCGGTCCGGGCACCGCCTCCGACTCCGCGATGCTGGCGCAGGAACCTGACCTGGGCGTCGCCTGCGGCGCTCCCAACTCGATCAGGTGCGACCGCGTGGGCCTCGCAATCTGGCTGCACCGCCCTGCCAGCAGCGTCACGGCAACACTCGCCGGAATGCATTTCGCGCTCGACGACCCCACGTGGAGCGGACCGGCGATGCACGGGCAGCGCACCATGTTCGCGGGGTTCTTGAAACGCACCGGGCTGCTCAGCGGCAAGCTGAAGGTGCGCCCCGATCGTGGCCGCTTCTGGTGGGCGGGCGGCCATCCGGCCTCCGCGCGCATGCTGATCGTCGCCACCTATGCAGACGGGCAGCGCGCTTCCGTGACGACGGTCGTCCCGCTCCGCGCCGGTTGGGGCTAGGGCTCAGCTTCGGCGGGTGAAGCCGCCGAGGTGCAGCGGCTTGACGCTTGTCGGCACCCCGGCGCCCGCCTGGCGCTCCAGCACTTCGAGGATCTCCTCGGTTGGCGCTCCGAACACCTGGATGCTCGTCGTCGCGTCGATGGTCTCGGCGTACGCGCGCTCGGCCCTGCTGCGCACGAGCCCCATGTGGAACTCCATCGAGCTTGCGTCGGCGTGAACTTGAACCACGCCCACCTCGCTTCCGTCATCGCTCGCGTACTCGTTGAAGGCGATCACACGCGGCTCGCTTTCCTCGATGAACTTGCAGAGGCCGGGGACGCGTTCTCGCTCCGCCTCGAGGGCGCCTGGCTTGAGCCTGTTCGTGGCGATGAAGATGAACGGTCCTGGCATCGTGCTCAGGCCTCGTCAGGTCGAGGTTGCCGTGACGTGACGGAGATCGTCGAGGTCCAACGCGCCGTCCTGATGGTCGGTCGAGAGCGTGAGCTCCTTCCACCGCTCGTCGGAGGCGATCTTGGATTCGTCCGCCGCTCGCGCGATGGCGTAGGCGTCGCTCCCCAGCAGCAGGCGGAGCGGGGGCTCGGGGGCTCGCGAGATCTTCAGGATGGCCTGCGCGCCTCTTGCCGGGTCGCCCAGCGGCGTCGAGGACTCGCGGTAGTCGACCATGCGCCCAACCGTCTCGCGGTACTCCGGGCGGATCTCGCCAACCGTCATCGAGGAGCCAGCCCAATCGGTGCGGAAGCCGCCGGGCTCCACGATCGTCACATGGATCCCCAGCGGGGCGACCTCCTTCTGGAGGACGCCGGAGAACCCCTCGACCGCCCACTTGGCCGTCTGGTAGGGCCCGATGCCGGGCGTGGTGTCACGGCCGCCGACCGATGAGATCTGAATGATGTGCCCGGAGCGCTGAGCACGCAGGACGGGGAGCGCCGCGCGCGTCACGTTGATCACGCCCCAGAGGTTGGTCTCGATCTGGGCGCGGAAGTCCTCCTCGGCAAAGTCCTCGATCGAGTCGACGTTCGCGTAGCCCGCGTTGTTGACGACGACGTCGAGCCGGCCGAACGCTTCGTGGGCCGCCCGCACGGCAGCATCGGCCTCGGCGCGGTCGGTGACGTCCAGCGCGAACGGTTGGACACGCCCGGGGTGGCGCTCCGCGAGCTCGGCGAGCTGCTCGGGTCGACGCGCGGTTGCCAGCAGCTGGTCGCCCTCGGCGAGCACGGCCTCCGCGAGAGCGCGGCCGAGGCCGCGAGAGCTGCCTGTGATGAGCCAGGTAAGGGACATGGTGGGTCTCCTTGGGTCCGGGTCAGGTGGCGGCATAATATACCACCGTTCTCTTATTAGCGCAACGCCGTTCTCTTACGACCTGGGATCCGGCTACACTCCCGCCGTGCAAGCAGCCACGCAATACCAACGCGCCCGCCGACCCGAGCAGAAGGAAGAGCGGCGGGAGGCGATCATCAG
>DASZIU010000123.1:0-12217 GCA_035948815.1 Solirubrobacteraceae bacterium
CGAGGCCGATCAGCCCGAGCACGAGAGCGCTCACGAGCGCCCCAACCACGAGCCTCTCGCGCCGCCCCCAGCGCAGCGGCTGCGACAGCCGCCGCGACTGTTCGAACATGATCATGTGCGGAGGAAGGCTACTGCGGGCCGACCGGGTGGCCGGTGCTGATGCTCCATCCGGCGAGGACGCCGCGGGGCGCTACTCGGACCCGGACGGGCCCTGGGCGGCGGGCGCAAACGCGAGCGCCGCCGAGTTGATGCAGTAGCGCTGTCCGGTGGGCCCGGGCCCGTCGTCGAAGACGTGGCCGAGGTGGCCTCCGCAGGCACGGCACAGCACCTCGGTCCGGCGCATGAACAGGCTGTTATCGGCGCGCAGCTCAACCGCCTCGGCGACCGCCGGCTCGGTGAAGCTCGGCCAGCCCGTGCCCGACTCGAACTTCGTGTCGGCGCTGAACAGGACCGCGCCGCAGCCGGCGCAGCGGTAGTCGCCGGACTCCTTGTTGTAGACGTACTCGCCCGTGAACGGCGGCTCGGTTCCGGCCCTGCGCAGAACGTCGTACTGCTCTGGCGTCAGCTGCGCGCGCCACTCCTCCTCGGACTTGGCGACGCTCGGCTCGCTGCTCTGCGGTGCGCTCATGCCTTCCAGTTTTAGCACCGATCGCCGCCGGGCCCGCGGTGCTCCACGCCGCCGGCCGCGATTCGCGAGTGGTATCGTGATCTTTACGTACACGTCAGATTGCGAGTGAGCGGCCGAGGAGCCTATGAGATCAAGCAGCCCAGAGCGGACAGCGCCGTCGCCAGCGCCCGGGAACGGGCATCTGAACGGGTCTGCTCCGTCTCGCTTCGGGGTCGCCGCAGGGCACGAGCACTACAAGTGGTGGGCCCTCTCGTGCACGAGCCTGGGGATGCTGCTCGCCGCGACGAACTCGGGCACGCTGATCATCGCGCTGCCCGATCTCGAGCGCTCGCTGCACACGAGCCTGCTGGCGCTTGTCTGGGTGATCCTCGCCTACCTGATCGCCGCGACGGTGCTCGTGCTGATGGCGGGGAGGCTGAGTGACCTGTTCGGGCGCAAGCGCGCCTACGTCGGCGGCTTCGTCGTGTTCGCGATCGCCTCCCTCGGGGCGGGCTTCGCGCCGAACGCGACGGTGCTGATCATCTGGCGCGTACTGCAGGGGATCGGCTCCTCGTTCCTGTTCGCCAACGCAGCCGCGCTCGTCACCGATGCGTTCCCGAAGGAGAAACTCGGCCTGGCCATGGGTGCGAACACGATGGTCGCCGCCATCGGCCTCGTGCTCGGTCCGGTTCTCGGGGGTGCCCTCGTCGCGATCTCCTGGCACTGGGTCTTCTGGTTCAACGTGCCGTTCGCCCTTGGGGGCGCCCTCTGGGGCGCCCTGATCCTGCGCGAGCTCGCCAAGCCCGACTCCGTTCGCGGCTACGACGTCCTCGGGACCACGACGTTCGTCATCGGGCTGACGGGTCTCGTGCTGGGAGTCTCCCGCGGTGGCATCAGCGGCTGGAACGACGCGATCGTCATCGCGGGCCTGGCCGCGGCCGCCGTTCTGCTTCCTACCTGGGTCCTGATCGAGCGCCGCTCGCGGGCGCCGATGCTCGACCTGAAGCTCTTCCGCAACCGGTTGTTCGCCGCCGCCAGTGCCGCCGCCTTCATCAACGGGCTGGCCCGCTTCGCGCTCATGTTCCTGTTCGTCTTCTACTACCAGGGCGCCCAGGGCAACTCGCCGATCACGGCAGGTATCAAGCTGATCCCCCTCGCCCTCGGGATGCTGATCGCCTCCCCCCTCGCCGGCGTGTACGCAGACCGTCATGGCTCGCGAACGCTCGCAGCGCTGGGGATGCTCGTGAGCGCAGCGGGGCTGGCCGCGATGACCACCCTCCAGGTCCACACGCCCTACTGGCAGAGCGGTCTGTGGCTGTTCACCGTCGGCGCCGGCTCGGGCATGTTCAACAGCCCCAACACGGCGGCGATGATGGGCGTCGTCCCGCCGTACAGGCGCGGAATCGCGGCCGGCGCCCGGACGCTCCTGCAGAACACCGGTGCCGTGCTGTCGATCGCCTTCGTGCTGGCGATCGTCACCTCGGCGATTCCCAAAGCGACGCTGTTCGCGATCTTCTCCGGTCTCGCGAAAGGGCTCTCCCAGCAGAAGCTCGCGCCCTTCATCTCCAACATGCACGTCGCGCTGTGGGCGCTTGCAGCCGTGTCCCTGATCGGCGCGGGCGTCTGCCTGCTGCGCCCGCCCCACACAGGCACCCAGGTCGAGTGGCAGGCTCCCGACGAAGCGGCTGGCGCCGAGCAGCGCGCGCTGACCCCGGCCGCGTGAAGGATGCCGAGATGAGCCCGAGCGAGCCAAGCTCGAGGGATGCCTCCGCAGCCGCGTCGCGCAGCCTTCGGATCGGCGATGTCGCGCGCGCGCTCGCCACGACCCCGCGGACGATCCGCTACTACGAGGAGGTCGGGCTGCTCGGCGAGGCGCCGGCCAGGCCCTCGGGCCGCCACCGCCTCTACACCGAGGCCGAGGTGGAGCGCATCCGCGAGGTGATGCGCCTCAAAGAGCTCCTCGGCGTGTCGCTCGAGGAGCTCAAGACGCTCTTGAGCGCCGAGGAGGCACGGGCTGAGGTGCGAGCGCAGCTCCGGCGCGAGGACGTCGACCCCGAGCGCCGGCGCGAGCTGTTGATCCAGGCGCTCGGCCACATCGAACGCCAGCTCGAGCTCGTCCGCCACCGTGCCGCCGAGCTGTCCAAGCTCGAGCACGAGCTCAACGAGACACGTAAGCGGGCGCGGCGCAAGATCCGCGGGCTCGACGCCGCGCGCGAGGGCTCGTTCCCTCCCTCCGAGGAGATGACGCCCCTGTGAGCGAGACCGCCGCAGTGCTCGTCGACGATCTCGTCGTGCGCTTCGGCGAGCTCGAGGCGGTCCGCGGGGTCTCCTTCTCGGTGCCCACGGGCGAGGTGTTCGGTCTGCTGGGTCCCAACGGCGCCGGGAAGACCACGACGATCCGCGTGCTGACGACGCTGCTGCCACCGACCGAGGGGCACGCGACCGTCTCCGGCTACGACGTTCGGCACGAGAGCCTCGCCGTGCGGGCGAGCATCGGCTACATCCCGCAGGCCATCTCCGTCGACGGCGCGCTGACGGCGTTCGAGAACCTCGACTTCTACGGGCGCGTCACGGGCGTCCCACGCCGCGAGCGGCGCCGGCGGATCGACGAGGCGATCGAGACGATGCAGCTCGCGCCGATGCTCGATCGGCTCGCGCGCACACTCTCCGGCGGAATGCTGCGGCGGCTCGAGATCGCGACCGCACTCCTGAACCGCCCGGCGGTCCTGTTCCTCGACGAGCCCACGGTCGGCCTGGACCCGACGGCACGAAGGATCGTCTGGGAGCACCTGAGCGCCCTGCGCGAGCATGCCGGCACGACGATCATGTTCACGACCCACCTGATGGAGGAGGCCCACCGCTACTGCGATCGCCTCGCGATCATGGATGCCGGCCGGCTGGTCGAGATCGGCGAGCCCGAGCAGCTGCTCGAACGCAACGACTGCGACAGCCTCGAAGAGGTCTTCGCGACGGTCACCGGCCACGACATCGACGAGACCGGAGGGAGGCTTTCCGATGTCCGCGCCCAGCGCCGCGTCGCCAACCGCCTCGGCTGATCCCCGCCGGCTCCCCCCCGCCCTGGCCGCGGGCCCGCTCGCGCGCATGGCCGCGGGGGCCTTCGCGATGGCTCAGGCCGAGATGCGAAAGCTGCGCCACGACCATCTGGACATCGTCACCCGCTCGGTGCAGCCGCTGCTGTGGCTGTTCATCTTCGGCACCGCGCTCCGCCACACCCGTTCGCTGACGGTCGGACACATCGACTACCAGGCCTACATCGCGCCCGGCGTGATGGCCCAGGCGGCGATGTTCATCGCGATCTTCTTCGGACTCGCCGTGATCTGGGAACGCGATGTCGGCCAGCTGCAGCGGCTCCTGGCCACCCCCCTCTCGCGCGCGTCGATCGTGCTCGGCAAGGCGGTGGGCGCGTGCGTGCGCGCGCTCGTGCAGGCGGTGCTGCTGCTCGTGGTGATCGCGATCGCGGGAATCGGCGTGCGGTGGAGCCTCGGCGGCATCCTCGGGACGTTGGCGATGCTGATGCTGGGGACGGCGGCCTTCGCCTGCATGTCGATGCTGCTCGCCGCCGGCGTCAAGGAGCGCGAGCGCTTCATGGGGATCGGCCAGCTGATCATGATGCCGCTGTTCTTCGCCTCGAGCGCCCTCTACCCGCTGAGCATCATGCCGGGCTGGCTGCACACGATCGCGCGTGTCAACCCGCTCACCTACGAGGTCCAGGGGCTGCGACAGATGCTCGTCGGCGTCGGAGGCGCGGGAGAGGTGTGGCTCGACTTCCTCGTCGTTGGGGGCTTCTTCGGCCTGATGCTGCTCGCCGCGACGCGGGCGTACCCGAAGGCAATTCTGTGATCCGCGTCGAGGTCAAGCCGAGCCCCGAGGCCGTTCCCGGGGCGGTCACCGATCTCTCGAGGATCACCGCCGAGGAGCTCACCTACCCGGGCGCGGAAGCGACGCCGATCAACGGCTACCTCGCGCGCCCCGCCGGCGGGGGCGGCCCGCACCCCGGGATGATCGTGATCCACGAGGCCGGAGGGCTGAGCGACCACATCCGCGACGTCAGCAACCGGTTCGCCAACATCGGCTATGCCACGCTCGCCGTCGACCTCTATACGCGCGAAGGGGGGCCGCCACCGGCGGGCGACATGAAGGCGATCATGGAGCGCCTGTTCTCGATCTACGACGCGACCGTCCTGGGAGACCTGGAGGGGGCCGCGGACTTCCTGCGGGCGCGCGATGACGTGACGGGACGAGTCGGCTGCGTCGGCTTCTGCATGGGCGGCCGCTACACGCTGCTGTTCGCGTGCGCGAGCGACCGACTCGACGCGGCGGTCGACTGCTGGGGCGGGTTCATCGACAAAGCGACGTTCGAGGAGCGCACGACACCGCAGCGGCCGGTCCCGCCGCTCGAGCTGGCGGCCGAGCTGCACTGCCCGCTACTGGCTGCGATCGGGGCAGAAGACCAGAACCCCTCGCCGGAGATCGGCGATGAGCTGCGAAGGCGGGCCGAGAGCAGCGGCCGGGAGGTCAAAGCCGACGTCTACGAGGGCGCCGGGCACGCGTTCTTCGCCGACTACCGCCCCACATACCGGCCCGGGCCCGCCGCGAAGCTGTGGGCCGAGATCGTGCCCTTCCTCGCCCGGCATCTCAAATCGGACTGAACGCGCGATGCCTTGAGCGGCTCGTGCCCGTTCATATAGTGCTGGGCGACGGCAGGTCAAAGCTCGAGCGAGGAGCGAGTTGTGGAGCGCAAGTGGTGGACCCTGATCGCCGTGTCGGTGGCGATCTTCATGCTGCTTCTCGACATCACGGTCGTCAACGTGGCGCTGCCCGACATCCAGCGCTCGCTGCACTCGAGCTTCAAGGATCTGCAATGGGTGGTGAACGCCTACTCGCTGACTCTCGCGGCGTTTCTGCTCACGGCCGGCGCGCTCGCCGACCTGCTCGGACGCAGGCGCATCTTCGTCATCGGCCTGATCGTCTTCACGATCTCCTCGGCGGCCTGCGGCCTCTCGGGCAGCCCGCTTGCGCTGAACCTCGCCCGAGCGGTGCAGGGGATCGGCGGCGCGATGATGTTCGCGACGTCGCTGGCGCTGATCGCAGGCGCCTTCCGCGGCAAGGACCGCGGGGTAGCGTTCGGCGTCTTCGGCGGCGTGATCGGCGCGGCGGTGGCCGTCGGACCGGTGGTCGGAGGAGTGATCACCTCGGGGATCGGCTGGGAATGGATCTTCTTCGTCAACGTCCCGATCGGCATTGGAGCCGTCTTCCTGACGCTCAGCCAGGTATCCGAGTCGCGCGATCCCGACGCGCGTGGCGTCGACTGGCTCGGCTTCCTGACGTTCTCCGGATCGCTCTTCCTGCTCGTGTTCGCGCTGATCCAGGGAAACGAAAAGGGTTGGGGCTCGACGGAGATCCTCTCCTACCTGATCGGCTCGGCCGTGCTGATCGTCCTGTTCGTGATCGTCGAGCGCCGCCAGCAGCGTCCGATGCTGGATCTCAGCCTCTTCCGCCGTCCCGCGTTTGCCGGCGCGAGCCTCGTCGCGTTCGCGATCTCGGCGTCGATGTTCTCGATGTTCCTCTACCTGACGCTCTACATCCAGGACGTGCTGGGATACAGCCCCCTGCACGCTGGCCTGCGCTTCCTCCCGGTCACGCTCCTCTCGTTCGTCGTGGCGCCGATCTCCGGACGCCTGAGCGTGCGCGTTCCCGTTCGGATGCTTCTCGGCTTCGGGATGCTTCTTGTCAGCGGCGGACTGCTTGCGATGACAGCGATCGAGCCGAGCAGCGGCTGGACCACGCTCGTGCCCGGGTTCCTGCTCGCCGGCGCCGGCATCGGCATGGTCAACCCGCCGCTCGCGTCGACTGCCGTGGGGGTCGTGCACTACTCGCGCAGCGGCATGGCGTCCGGCATCAACAACACCTTCAGGCAGGTCGGGATCGCCACCGGGATCGCCGGGCTGGGCGCGGTCTTCCAGCACGACGTCACCCACAACACGAGCTCGGCCCTCGCGGCTAGCCCGGCCGGCCACCAGGTGCTCGCCGCGGCCGGTGGGCGCCTGGGAGGCGCGCTCGTCTCGGGCGATGTCGCGTCGGTGGCCCGGGCGCTCCCTCCCGCGGCGCGGTCGGCCCTCTCGCACGCGTACCGTGCCGGGTTCGTCGATGCGCTGACGAGCATCCTGATGATCGCCTCGGTGGTCGCGCTGCTCGGGGCCGTCGCGGCCTTCGGGCTGGTGCGCAGCCGTGACTTCGTCGCCTCCGAGGAGACCGGGCGTCAGGAGGGTGGCGCTCCGCTCGGCGTGCCCGCCGGCTGATGTCTCACCGTTCTCACTCGGAGCGCTGGCGCTCGAGCGGTGTGTATCCCGGGCAGCTGAGCACGGGCAGGCGCGGGTAGCGGGGATAGGACGGATCGCTGCGCGATCGTCGGCAGAGCGAGAAGCTCGAGCCGCGCGTGTTACGCACGAGCTGCTGGTGCTCGCAGCTGTCGCAGAGGCCGGCCCGCGGACCGGCGTTCCCGGATGAGGTCGGCTGGGTCGCCATGATGGGAGCTTAGGACCGGCGTTCGCCGCCGGCCGGTTGCCGAGGGTGCCCGCGACGGCGGCACCGCGGCTGCAATAATCGTTGTCCGTACAACTATGAGGACCTTCTACAGACTGCTCGGCTTTCTGCGCTCCTACAAGCGCGGCCTGAGCGCATCCTGGGCCCTCGCCAGCGTGGCGATGGTCATGACCGTCGCCCTGCCCTACCTCACCGGCCGCGCCGTCGACGCGCTCACGACCGGCGCCGTGCACACACAGCACCACCAGCTGGCCGCTCGCAACCACGACCGCCACACGCTGCTCGTCGTCTCGATCGTGATCGCCGTGGCGGTTCTGTTGCGATGGGGGCTCACGTACATGAGGCGGATGATCGCCGGGAGGGTCTCGCTCGGGATCGAGTACGACCTGCGCGAGCTCCTCTACGGTCACCTGCAGCGCCTGGAGCTCGGCTTCTTCGACCACCAGCAGACCGGCCAGCTGATGTCGCGCGTGACGGTGGACCTGCAGGCGGTGCGGTTCTTCCTCGGCTATGGCCTCGTGTTCATCCTGCAGTCGGCGCTCACGCTCGTGCTCGCCGGGGTCGCGATGATCGCGATCAACCCGAAACTGGGGCTGATCGCGATGGCGCCCGTGCCCTTCGTCGTGCTGATCTCGCAGCGGTACGGGAAGCGGGCCCGGCCCGCGATCCAGGAGGTCCAGCAGCGGATCGCCGAGCTGACGGCGAACGCGGAGGAGAACATCTCGGGCGTGCGGGTCGTGAAGTCGTTCGCGCGGGAGCCGCTACAGCTCGAGCGCTTCCGCCACAGCGTCGCGCGGGTCTTCGAGCAGGCGATGGTCTCGACGCGGTTGGAGGCCAGGTACAACCCGATGATCGGCTTCCTGCCCCAGCTCGGGCTCGCGGCGGTGCTGCTGATCGGCGGCACGAGCGTGATCCACTCGCACCTGACGCTCGGGCAGTTCACGGCCTTCTACTTCTACCTGGCGATGCTGATCTCGCCGATGCGCTCGCTCGGCGTCACGCTCGGCCTGGCCCAGCGGGCGACGGCGTCGGGGGCGAGGATCTTCCAGCTGCTCGACCGGGCGCCGCGGCTGACATCGCCGCCGGACGCGCCGCCGCTGCCTCCGGGCAGCGGCCACGTTCAGCTCGAGGGCGTGACGCTCCGCTACGACGACACCGACGACTTCGGAGCCGCATACCGCACCGAGGCGCAGGAACGTGCGAGCGAGAACGGACGCCCCCCGCACGCCGGCCCCGGAGACCACGCGCCCCGGGCCGTGCTCAACGAGGTCGACCTCGACGTGCCCGCCGGGCGCACGGTTGCGCTCGTGGGGGCGACCGGGTCCGGCAAGACGAGCCTCGTGTCGCTGATCTCGAGGCTCTACGACGCGAGCTCGGGGCGGGTGCTGATCGACGGCGCCGACGTGCGCGGGGCCGACCTTCGCTCGGTGCGCACCGCGGTGGCGGTCGTCAGCGACGATCCGTTCCTGTTCTCGGCGACGGTCGCCGAGAACATCGCCTATGCGCGCCCGGAGGCCTCTCTCGAGGAGGTCGAACTGGCGGCTCGTCGCGCGCAGGCGCACGAGTTCATCGAGCGCCTGCCGGAGGGCTACGGGACTCGGGTAGGCGAGCGTGGGCTCACGCTGTCCGGCGGCCAGCGCCAGCGCCTCGCGATCGCGCGTGCGCTGCTGGCGGACCCGCGGGTTCTGATACTCGACGATGCGACCTCCTCGGTCGACTCCTCGACCGAGCGGCTGATCAAGCTCGCACTCGACGAGGCGATGGCCGGGCGGACCACGTTCATCATCGCCCACCGCCTCTCGACGATCGCGCTCGCGGATGAGATCGTCGTGCTCGACCACGGACGGGTGCTGGCGCACGGTGACCACGAGGAACTGCTCGAGCGCTCCGAGCTGTACCGCGAAATCGTCGCCAAGGGCCTGCCCGACCAGGTCTTCCTGACCCGCGAGACGCGTGAGCGTGAGGTGAGCAGCCTGTGAGCCCGGTCGTGGCACGGGGAGGCGGACCGGGCTTCGGGCGTCCGCAGTGGGCCGGTGAGCGCGCATCGCGTGGCAGCCGCGGGCGCAACCTCCGGGGACTGCTCGCATTGCTGCGCCCCTACCGGCTGCGCGTGGCGGCGGCATTCCTGGCGCTCGTCATCGGAACGGGGGCGTCGCTCGCGCCGCCGCTGCTCGCGAAGATCGCGATCGACAACGGGATCACCAAGCACGACACGACCACGCTCGTGCTGGTGGTGCTCGCCTTCCTGCTCTCGGCCGTGCTCGTGTGGGCGATGACCTATGTGCAGACCTATCTCGTGGGTTGGGTGGGGCAGCGGGCGCTCGCCGACCTGCGCATCAGGATCTTCACCCACCTGCAGTCGCTGCCGGTCGGCTTCTACGAGAGTCGCCCCGCGGGCGTGCTGATCTCGCGGATGACGAACGACGTCGAGGCGCTCGACAGCCTCGTGACGGACTCGGTCGTGACGCTGTTCCAGGCCGGGCTCACGCTGATCGGCACCGTCGTGATCCTGCTCAGCCTCGACGTGAAACTGGCGCTGATCACGTTCCTCATATTTCCGCTGCTGGCCGCCGGATCGCTGTGGTTCCGGCTGGCGTCGGCAGGCGCCTTCCGGCGCACGCGAGAGACGATCGGCGCGATCACGGCCTACCTGCAGGAGACGCTGTCGGGCATCCGCGTCGTGCGGAGCTTCGGGCAGGAGCCCTACCACGAGGCGCAGTTCGCCGGGCTCAACGCCGAGAACCGCGACGCCAACATGAGGACCGTCAAGCTCAACGCCACCTACTTCCCGGCGGTCGAAATGCTGTCCGGGCTGGCGATCGCCGTGATCGTGCTCTACGGCGGCTATCAGGCGATCGAAGGCTCGATCACGGCGGGGACGGTTGTCGCCTTCATCGCGGCCCTCTCCTATCTCTTCGACCCGATCCAGCAGCTCTCGCAGCTCTACACGACCTACCAGTCGGGGATGGCGGCACTCGAGAAGATCTTCCAGCTGCTCGACGTGCGCCCGGCGCTGACGGACAGCCCCGACGCGGTCGAGCTCCCGAGGATCGACGGCGAGATCCGCTTCGAGGACATCTCCTTCGCGTATCCCCGCAGGCGCGGCTCGAGCGAGGAGGAGCCGGCGGCGCTGGCGCTCGACGGGGTGAGCCTGCAGGTCGAAGCGGGCGAGACGATCGCGCTCGTCGGCGCCACAGGGGCGGGCAAGTCGACGATGGCCAAGCTCGTCGCCCGCTTCTACGACCCGACCGAAGGCCGGGTGCTCGTCGACGAGCACGACCTGCGCGGGATCTCGAGCTCCTCGCTGCGCTCGCAGATGGGGATCGTGCCCCAGGAGGCCTTCCTCTTCTCCGGCACGATCCGGGAGAACATCGCCTTCGGGCGCCCGGACGCGAGCGACGAGGAGGTCCGGGCGGCCGCGGAAGCGGTTGGCGTGGACGAGTTCATCGCCGAGCTCGAGCGCGGCTACGACACCGAAGTCGGCGAGCGGGGCGCGCAGCTTTCCGCCGGCCAGCGCCAGCTGATCGCCTTCGCGCGGGCACTGATCGCCGACCCGCGGATCCTGGTGCTCGACGAGGCGACCTCGAACGTCGACCTGCATACCGAGGGACGCATCGAGGAGGGGCTGCGCCGGCTGCTACACGGCCGCACGGCGATCGTGATCGCGCATCGCCTCTCGACGATCCGCCAGGCGGGCCGGATCGTCGTGCTCGAGCACGGTCGCATCGCGGAGCAGGGCTCTCACGACGAGCTGATCGAGGCCGAAGGCCGCTACTTCGAGCTGTATCGCGACTGGGCGACGCAGGCGGCGGTGTAGCCGGACGCGCGTTCCCCCGACCCGGCAGGGATTCGAATCGCTGAGCTGCGGGGGAAGGATTCGAACCTTCGTGACGGGCTTCAGAGGCCCGCATCCTGCCGCTAGATGACCCCGCAAAGAGGTTCAAGGATAGCCGTCGGCCGCACGGAGAGGTCTCGAGTCAAGGCTGATTCAGACCGGCCCACCCGAGTGTTCCGTCCTATGCCGGATGCGAACATGTGTTCGTGTCCGAGACGCGCAAGGCGATCGCAGCCCTAATGGAGGGCGAACTCACCCTCAACGAGATCGCCCACCGGCTGGGGCTTGCGAACTCCACCGTTG
Organism: Solirubrobacteraceae bacterium; assembly: GCA_035948815.1. Taxonomy (GTDB): domain Bacteria; phylum Actinomycetota; class Thermoleophilia; order Solirubrobacterales; family Solirubrobacteraceae; genus Palsa-744. The sequence goes on from DASZIU010000123.1 coordinate 11,310, forward strand.
GATACCACGTGCGGGCGCTACGCGATCAACGCGATGGCCTCCTCTCAGATCAAGACCGGCGAGTGGGCGGGGGCCCTCCCGTGGCTCCCGCAACGGTTACCAGGGAGCGGGTCCGCAGCTTGCTCGAGCGCGGACACCCGCGAGCGAAGGTCGCCGAGATGCTCGGGATTGCCCGCTCTACGGTCACGTATCACGCCACGCAGCTGGGTGCTGAGGTCGACGGCCGCTTCGCACGGCGCTATGACTGGCAGGAAATCCGGCAGTTCTACGAGGAAGGCCACAGCGTCGCCGACTGTCGTGCGAGGTTTGGCTTCGACAAGCGAGCCTGGCACGACGCAGTCAGTAGAGGTGCGATCACGCCCCGGCCGGCGCGTCTGCCGCTCGATCAGCTGCTCGTGGCCGGGCCTCGGCGCAATCGCAACCACCTCAAGCGGAGGCTCTTCGACGCGGGCCTGAAGGTCCGTCGGTGCGAGTCATGCGGCCTGAATGAGTGGGGCGGTCAGCCGATTCCGCTGGCGCTTCACCACGTCAACGGCGATCGCCACGACAACAGGCTCGAGAACCTCGAGATCCTGTGCGCGAACTGCCACGGTCTCACCGACACGTGGGCCGGGCGGAACATCCCGCGCATCCGGCTACGCCAGGAAGCGGGCTCCGCCGTGGACCGGGCTCAGAGCGCCGCCGGCTGACCGTCGGGGGCGAAGTACGCGGTGATCGCGTCCTCGAGGCCCGGGTCGAGCACCAGGAGCACCTCATCGCCCGCTTCAATCACGGTGTCGGGCTTGGGCACGAAGCCTGCGCCCTCGCGCAGCACCGAGATGATCAGGCTGCCCTCGGGCAGGGAGATGTCGGCCACCCGCCGGCCGACGGTTGGAGCGTCGGCGTTGACCTCGAGCTCGATGATCTCC
>DASZIU010000124.1:0-10568 GCA_035948815.1 Solirubrobacteraceae bacterium
CTGGTTCAGCGAGAAACACTTCTCCGATTACCTGGCCGAGGACATCAAGGTGCGTGAGCACATCACGCGCAAGCTCGCCCATGCCGGCCTGTCGGACATCACGATCCGCAAGGACGCCAACGAACTCGAGGTCAACATCCATACGGCCCGCCCGGGCATCGTGATCGGCAAGTCGGGAAGCGAAGTGGACGCGCTGCGCCGCGACCTGCACCAGATGACCAAAAAGCAGATCAAGGTCAACATCCTCGAGATCAAGCGCCCCGAGCTCGACGCCAAGCTCGTGGCCCAGTCGATCGCCGAGCAGCTCCAGAACCGCGTCGCCTTCCGCCGCGCGATGAAGCGGGCCCTGACGAGCGCGATGCGCTCGGGAGCCAAGGGCGTGAAGGTCCAGGTCGCCGGGCGCCTCGGCGGCGCCGAGATGGCCCGCACCGAAAGCTACTCCGACGGTCGCGTGCCACTGCACACGTTGCGCGCCGACATCGACTACGGCTTCTACGAGTCGCGCACGACGTTCGGCCGGATCGGCGTGAAGTGCTGGGTCAACAAGGGCGAGATCATGCCCGAGGGCTACACCGGCGCGGACCTGACCGACATGACTGCGCCATCGACGCAGACCCCCGAGCGCGACGGCCGCGGAGGCCGCGACGGACGCGAGGGCCGAGGCCGTGGACGCGGCAACGGCGGGCCGGGCGGCGGCGGTCGTGGACCGGGTGGCGGTGGACGCGGGCCGGGCGGCGGCGGTCGTGGCCCCGGCGGTCGCGGACCGGGCGGCGGCGGTGGACGTGGACCGCGCTCGGGCGGAGGTGGACGCTGATGCTCTCTCCCAAGCGCGTCAAGCATCGCAAGCAGCACCGCGGCCGCAGGCGCGGCTACTCGCGCGGGCAGCTGCACGTGCAGTTCGGCGAGTACGGGCTCAAGGCGCTCGAGAGCGGCTGGCTGACCAACCGGCAGATCGAGGCCGCCCGGATCGCGATGACCCGCAAGATCAAGCGTGGCGGGAAGGTCTGGATCAACGTCTTCCCCGACAAGCCCGTGACGAAGAAGCCCGCCGAGACCCGCATGGGCTCCGGCAAGGGCTCGCCCGAAGGCTGGGTCGCCGTGGTCAAGCCGGGACGCGTGATGTTCGAGCTCGCCGGCGTCCCCGAGCCGCTCGCTCGTGACGCGATCCGGCTCGCCGCCCACAAGCTCCCCGTGAAGTCGAAGTTCGTGCTGCGTGAGGACTGAGGCGGAGATGAGGGCCAAAGAGCTTCGTGACATGGAGGACAGCGAACTGGCCAAACAGCTCACGGAGCTGCGCAAAGAGCTGTTCGGCCTGCGCTTCTCCAACGCGACGGGCGAACTGGACGACACGGCCGCGCTGGCCCGAGCCAAACGCGATCTCGCCAGGGCGCTGACCGTCGCACACGAACGCGAGCTCGCGACCGAGACCGCAGACCGCGGCTGAGAACTCCAACAGAGCGACTGAGATGGCTGACAAAAAAGACAACGAGACGACAGAGGACACAGAGAACGCCGCCGAGCAGGCGCCGCAGGACGCCGCGAGCCCGGCGGCCGAGGCACCCGAGCCCAGCGAGGCCGTCGCCCCTTCCGAGCCGGAGGCTGCAGCCGAGCCGCAGGCCGACGCGGAGCCGGAGGCCGACGCGGAGCCGCAGGCAGGCGCCGAGCCGCAGACCGACGCGGAGCCGGAGGCCGATACGGAGCCGGAGGCCGACGCGGAGCCGGCGGCCGAGGCTGCGCCGGAGGCCGGTGCAGAGCCGCAGGCCGAGGCTGCGCCGGCCGAGGTGCTCGCGCCGAAGGAGCGGCGACGCAGGACGCGGTCGCGCCACAAGGGCGACGCGCGCCCGTCGCGCTCGCCCGAGGAGCGTCACGCCGAGCGACAGGAGGAGCGCAGCCGCAAGGCGGTCCGTCGCCGTGCCCGTCGGCTGAGCGAACGGGCGAAAGCTGCCGAGCGTCGCGCCGCCGCGCCCGCAGCGGAACCCCTCAGCCCCGTGCACGCGCCGGTCGAAGGCAAGCGTCGTGAGCGCACCGGCATCGTGGTCTCCGACAAGGCCGAGAAGACGATCACCGTCCGCATCGATATCGCCCGCCGCCACCGGCGCTACGAAAAGATCGTTCGCAGCTCCTCGACGCTTCACGCGCACGACGAGAACAACGACGCGCACGAGGGCGACGTGGTGCGGGTGATCGAGAGCCGGCCGCTGTCGCGCAGCAAGCGGTGGGCGCTCGTGGACGTGCTGGAGCGTGCCCGATGATCCAGAACGAGACACGACTGCGCGTGGCCGACAACTCGGGCGCGCGCGAGATCCTCTGCATCCGCGTCAAGGGCGGCTCGCGACGGAGGTACGCGTTCGTCGGCGACGTGATCACCGCGACCGTCAAGCAGGCCAACCCCCAGGGCACCGTCAAGAAGGGCGAGGTCGTCACGGCTGTCGTCGTCCGCACGAAGAAGCCGATCGGGCGCGACGACGGGACCTACATCGCCTTCGACGAGAACGCGGCGGTGATCATCGACGATCAGAACAACCCGCGCGGGACCCGCGTCTTCGGGCCCGTCGCGCGCGAACTGCGCGAGCGCAACTTCATGAAGATCGTCTCGCTGGCCCCGGAGGTCCTGTGATGGGCCGCGCCTCACGCGACGACGGCGGGCGCCGCCCGCTCAAGATCCGCTCGGGTGACCAGGTGCAGGTGATCGGCGGCAAGGACCGCGGCAAGAGCGGCCGTGTGCTGCGCGTGGAGCCGCGCAAGCAGCGCGTCTACGTGGAGGGCCTGAACATGGTCAAGCGCCACGTCCGCCCCAAACAGGTCGCCGGAGCGCACACCGAAGCCGCGCTCGGCGGCGTGATCGACCGCGAGGGCCCGATCCACATCTCCAACGTCATGCTGCTCGACCCCAAAGGGCGCCCGACGAGGATCGGCATCGAGCGCGAGGGGGGCCACCGTATCCGTGTGGCCAAGATCTCCGGCACGAGGCTCGACTGACGATGGCGACGATGACCGACACCGCGCCGCCCGCCCGCCTGAAGGCGCGCTACCTCGAGGAGATCCGCCCCGAGCTGATCAGCCGCTTCGGCTACTCCTCGATGATGCAGGCGCCGAAGCTCGTGAAGATCACCCTGAACATGGGTGTCGGTGAGGCCAAGCAGGACTCCAAAGCGCTCAAAGCCGCCGTCGAGCAGCTCGCGACGATCGCGGGCCAGCAGCCGAGCGTGCGCCGCGCGCGCAAGTCGATCGCCGCCTTCAAACTGCGCGAGGGCATGCCCGTCGGCGTGGCCGTCACGCTGCGCGGCGAGCGCTCCTACGAGTTCCTCGACCGCCTCGTCTCGATCGCGATCCCCCGGATCCGCGACTTCCGCGGGCTTAACCCCCGCTCCTTCGATGGACGCGGCAACTACTCAATGGGCGTCAAAGAGCAGATCATCTTCCCCGAGGTCGACTACGACTCGATCGATCAGGTGCGAGGTCTCGACATCACGATCACCACGACCGCCGCCAGCGACCCGGAGGCCTTCGCCCTGCTGGTCGCCCTCGGCATGCCCTTCGCCGCGCAGGGCCGTCCGGCCGGCTTCAACGAGGCCGCCGGGATCCCCAGCAACGGCGACGGACCCCAGGAGGACGCAGCCGAGGCCGCCCCGCCGCGCGAGGACGCCGAGCAGCCCGAGGCCGAGGTCGAGGAGCCGCAGGAGCGCGAAGCGGAGGAGGCCGACGCCGAGGTTGAGCCGGTCGGTGAGGTGGAGCAGCAGGCAGCCGAGCCGCAGGCCGAGGCCGAGGTCGCTCCCGCCGTGACCGAGGCCGCGCCGCCAGAGGACGATGCTGCGCCCGCGGACACCGAGGCCGTGGCCGCGCCGCCGGAGGACGACGCTACGCCCGCCGAGGTCGAGCCCGCGGCCGTGGAGGCCGAGGCGGGGACGGAGACCGAGGGCGAGGAGCAAACAGCCACCGCCGAGAAAGAGAGCGCCGACTGATGGCCAAGACATCCCTTCGCGTCAAGCAGACGCGAACACCGAAGTTCAAGACACGCGCATATACTCGTTGCAACCGGTGCGGACGCCCGCGGGCGGTCTACCGGAAGTTCGGGATCTGCCGGATCTGCCTGCGCGAGCTAGCGCACAACGGCCAGATTCCCGGGATGACGAAGTCCTCCTGGTAGGAGTCCCTGCGAGATGTCGATGACCGATCCGATAGCCGATTTCCTGACGCGCGTGCGCAACGCGATCCACGCCGCGCACGAGACCGTCGAGATACCCGCGTCGAAGCTGAAGGGCGAGATGGCCCGGATCCTCGATGAGCAGGGGTACATCGACTCGTGGTCGGTCGTCCCCGCACCCGAGGGAGGCGCCGGACAGCTGATCCAGATCCGCCTGAAGTACACCGAGGACAGGCGCTCGGCGATCTCGGGGCTGCGGCGCGTCTCGCGTCCCGGACAGCGCACCTACGTCGATGCGAAGCACATACCGAAGGTCCTCGGGGGGATGGGCACCGCGATCGTCTCGACCTCGCACGGCGTGATGACCGGCCACGACGCCCGCGCCGAGGGCGTCGGCGGCGAGGTGCTGGCGCAGGTCTGGTGAGCGATGTCGAGAATCGGTAGACAGCCAATCCCCGTGCCCTCCGGCGTGACCGTCTCGATCGAGCCCGAGTCCGTGCGCGTCAACGGCCCCAAAGGCGAACTCAGCGAGCGGATCCACAGGGAGATCGACGTCAAGCAGGACGGCGAGCAGCTCGTCGTCACGCGTCCGACCGATCGTGGCGAACACCGCGCGCTGCACGGCCTCACGCGCACGCTGGTCGCCAACATGGTCCAGGGCGTCACCGCCGGGTACGAGAAGCGCCTGGAGATCCAGGGCGTCGGCTACCGAGCGCAGCTCAAGGGCAAGAACATCGAGCTCGCCGTCGGCTACTCGCACCCAGTCCCGATCGCCGCTCCCGACGGGATCGAGTTCGAGGTTCCACAGCCGACGCGCATCGTCGTGAGGGGCATCTCCAAGCAGCTCGTCGGCGAGACAGCCGCGATCATCCGCAAGCAGCGCCCCCCCGAGCCATACAAGGGCAAGGGCATCCGCTACGAGGGCGAGTACGTGCAGCGAAAGGTCGGCAAGCGCGCATGACCCTCGTGACCAAGGAGCACCAGAGGCTGAAACGGCGCCGTCGCGTGCGCGCGAAGATATCCGGCACCGCCGCGCGCCCGCGCATCTCGGTGTTCCGTTCCAACCGCGGCCTCTCCGCCCAGCTCGTCGACGACATCTCCGGCCGCACGCTCGCGGCCGTCAACTGGTACGAGCCCGAGCTTCGCTCGCTCTCTAAAGCCGATCGCGCCCGGCGCGCCGGCGAGGCACTCGCGCAGCGCGCCAAGGCCGCCGGCGTCAGCGAGGCGGTCTTCGATCGCGGCGGCTACCGCTATCACGGTCACGTGCGCACGTTCGCCGAAGCGATCCGCGAGGCGGGCATAGCCGTCTAGGCTCCCGGGCGCCGCTACCCTCTCTCTCTGCTCATGCCGATTTCCGATGACCGCTCAGTCAGCCCCTCCGGCCTGGACCTCCAGGAGCGCGTCGTCGAGATCAACCGTGTCGCGAAGGTGGTCAAGGGCGGCCGGCGCTTCTCCTTCACCGCGCTGGTCGTCGTCGGCGACGAACGCGAAGTCGTCGGCGTCGGCTACGGCAAGGCCAACGAGGTTCCCCTCGCGATCCAGAAGGGGGTCGAGCGCGCCAAGAAGGACCTCTTCCGTGTTCCCAAGCACGGCAGCACGATCACCCATCAGACAACCGGCATCTTCGGGTCCGGTCGCGTGCTGCTGAAGCCGGCCTCGCCGGGTACCGGCGTGATCGCGGGCGGCGGCGTGCGCGCCGTGCTCGAGCTCGCCGGCATCCACGACATCCTCTCCAAGAGCCTCGGCACGCAGAACCCGATCAACCTCGTGAAGGCGACCGTCGCCGGACTTCGCGACCTGCGGACCCCGGACGAGGTCGCCACGCTTCGCGGCCTCTCGATCGACCAGGTGCTCGGGCTCGGAGGCCAGAAGGCCGGCGCATCGCTGGACGCCACGGCGCCCGCGAGTGAGGGCGGGCCGCCCGGCGAGGCTGGCGCCCCCGCCGTCGAGGAGGCATCGGCCTGATGGCGGCCGTCAGGGTGACCCAGCGCCGCTCCAAGAACGGCGCCAACAAGAAACAGCTCGACACCTTGCGCTCACTCGGGCTGCGCCGCGTCGGGCACACCGTCGAGGTCGAGGACTCCGAGCAGGCCCGCGGGATGCTGCACGCGGTGCGCCATCTCGTCGAGGTCCAGGAGAAGCGATGAGCCCGGACGAGCCAACGACCGAGCGCATCGGCCTGCACACGCTCGCCCCGGCCCCCGGCAGCAGACGCCCGCGCAAGCGCGTGGGACGCGGCGAAGGCTCGGGCACCGGAAAGACCTCGGGGCGCGGCCAGAAGGGCGCCGGCGCACGGTCGGGCTCCAAGACGCGCCCGAACTTCGAGGGCGGCCAGATGCCGATCCACATGCGGATGCGAAAGCTGCGCGGTACGCACATGCAGAAGTCGATGCCGTTCGAGCCCTTCCGCACACACACCCCGCCGGTGAACATCGCCGAGCTCGAGAGCCGCTTCGAGGCCGGCAGCGAGGTCACGCTCGAGCTGCTGCGGGCCAGCGGGCTGGGCACGCGCAAGGGCGTGCCCGTGAAGATCCTCGCCAAGGGCGAGCTCAGCAAGGCGCTCACCGTGCACGCCCACGCCTTCAGCGCCTCGGCGCGGGAGCGGATCGAGGCGGCCGGCGGGACCTGCACGATCGTCGAGTCCTAGCCTCAGCGGCGGCCATGCAAGCGGCGTGGCGGCGAGGCGCATGATCTAGAATCGGCCGTTCCGCGGGCGCATGAGCGCCCGTACGGTGTCCGGCTCGGCCTGAAAGCCCATGCTCTCGACAATCCTCAACGCCTTCCAGGTCGCGGACATCCGCAAGAAGATCGCCTTCACGGGGGCGATGCTCCTGATCTACCGCCTCGGTTCGCACATCCCGGTGCCCGGGGTCAACCTGACAGCGGTCAACAACATCCAGAAGCAGTTCGGGGGCTCCAACATCCTCGGCCTGCTGAACCTCTTCTCGGGCGGCGGGCTCTCACGGATCGCGATCTTCGCGCTCGGGATCATGCCCTACATCACCTCCTCGATCATCCTGCAGCTGCTGCAGGTCGCGGTGCCCTCGCTCGAGAAGCTCTCCAAGGAAGGGGAGGTCGGGCAGGCGCGCATCACCCAGTACACGCGATACCTGACCGTCGGCCTCGCCTTCGCCCAGTCGATCGGCTACGTCTTTCTGTTCCACTCGCTGCAGGCCAAAGCGGGCGAATCGGTCGTCAGCCACTTCGACGCGCCCCACGTCTTCCTGATCGTCGTCTGCCTGACCGCGGGCTGCGTGCTGCTGATGTGGATCGGCGAGCTGATCACCCAGCGAGGCATCGGCAACGGCATCTCGCTGCTGATCTTCGCCTCGATCGTCGCCCGGCTTCCGCAGGGGATCCAGACATGGTGGACCTCCAACGACCAGGTCTTCAAGGTGATGATGCCCTTCCTCGTGCTCGCCGTCGTCGCCGGCATCGTCTTCGTCCAGGAGGGCCAGCGGCGGATCCCGGTGCAGTACGCCAAGCGCATGATCGGCCGACGGATGACCGAGGGCGGTCAGACCTACCTGCCGCTGCGAGTGAACATGGCCGGGGTGATCCCGGTGATCTTCGCCGCGAGCATCATGGCGTTCCCGCCGACGGTCGGACAGCTCGTCAAATCGCACTGGGGGACAAGCCTGTCGGACTTCTTCTCGCCCAACGGCTGGCACTACGTCGTCGGCGAGTCGCTCTTCATCATCGTCTTCACCTACTTCTACACCGCGGTCACGTTCAACCCGGTCGACCAGGCTGACAACCTGAAGAAGTACGGGGGCTTCATCCCTGGGGTGAGACCCGGGCGCCCGACGGCCGAATTCCTCGACCGAATCCTCGCCCGCCTGACCTTCCCCGGGGCCCTCTTCCTGGCGGCGGTGGCGGCCCTGCCGACGATCCTGATCGCCCGCACGCACCAGAACATCCCCCTCGGGGGCACCTCGATCTTGATCGTGATCGGCGTCGCGCTGGAAACGATGAAGCAGCTCGAGGCGCAGCTGATGATGCGAAGTTACGAGGGCTTCCTGAAGTAGCGCGGCCGGATTCGCCGCGGCCTTTCTCCCTGCCCTGAGGGCCCTGGGAGGACTGGCAGCCGGCGCCGCCTAGCGGATAGTCTGCCTGGGTCTTGTCTGACCTGAACCTGATCCTGCTCGGTCCTCCGGGCGCCGGGAAGGGCACGCAGGCCGAGCGGCTGCGCGAGGACTTCGGCCTCCCGCACATCTCGACCGGCGACATCCTGCGCGCCCAGGTGGCCGAGGCAACCGAGCTCGGCAGGGAGGCACAGCGCTACATGGACGCGGGCGAGCTCGTCCCCGACGAGCTGATCGTGAAGATGATCGGTGACCGGATCAACGCGGGCGACGCCCGCGACGGGTTCCTGCTGGACGGCTTTCCCCGCAACGAAAGGCAGGCGGATGCGCTCGCCGAGGAGCTCGAGAAGCTCGACCGGCGGCTGTCCGCGGCGCTGCTGATCGACGTGCCCGACGAGGAGGTCGTGCGGCGCCTGGCCGGCCGGCGCGTGTGCGTCAAGAACCCGAGCCACATCTACCACACCGACTTCGACCCGCCCAAGCACGAGGGCGTCTGCGACCAGGACGGATCGCGCCTGGAGCAGCGCGACGACGACAGGGAGGAGACGATCCGAAAGCGCCTCGAGGTCTACCACTCCCAGACCGAGCCGCTGATCGACTACTACGACCGCGCCGGCCTCTTGCGGCGCTTCGACGGGCGGCGCACGGCCGAGGACGTCCACGACCACCTGCGGGCCGCCGTCGCCACGCTGCGGCTCGAGGACCAGCTGTAGGTAAGCTCAGAAAGTGATCATCAAGAAGTCACCAGCGGAGATCGAGAGCATGGCTCGCGCGGGCCAGATCCTCGTCGACACGCTCGCGCTGCTGCAGAGCAGGATCCGCCCCGGCGTGAGCACCGGGGAGCTCGACCAGATAGCCGAGCGCTTCATCCGCTCGCGCGGCGCCACGCCGACGTTCAAGGGCTACAGGGGCTTCCCGGGCTCGATCTGCGCGTCTCCCAACGCGATGATCGTGCACGGAATCCCGGGTGTCTACCGACTCAAGGATTCGGACATCATCTCGATCGACGTCGGCGTGACCCTCGACGGCTGGGTCGCCGACGCCGCGCGCACCTTCCCGGTCGGTGAGATCGGCCCCGAGGCGAAGACCCTGCTGTCCGCCACAGAGGAGTCGTTGCACGCGGGCGTCGCGCGGTGCCTGCCCGGCAGTCGCATGGGGGACGTCTCGAGCGCGATCCAGCAGGTAGCCGAGGACGCGGGCCTTGCGATCGTGCGTTCTCTCGTCGGACACGGCGTCGGGCGCAGCATGCACGAGGACCCGCAGGTCCCCAACTACGGCAAACCGGGCAAGGGACCGTTGCTCGAGGAGGGCATGGTGCTCGCGATCGAGCCGATGACCACCTCGGGGCTGCCAGGCGTGCGCGTCGGGGGCGACGGGTGGGCGATCTACTCCGAGGACGGCTCGCCGACGGCCCATTTCGAGTTCACCGTGGCGATCACCGGGGACGGTCCGAGGATCCTCACGCCGTGGCACCGGGCCTCCGAGCCCTCCGCGGGCGAGCTCGTGTCCGAGGGCGCGGCCAGCAGCGGCTGAGGGCGCCGGCGGCCGCGAGGCGCGCCCGCCGCGGGGGTCCGCGGGGCGGCGGCGGACGGGATGGAGTTGCTACCATGAGGGGTCCTGCTCGAAAGCGCGGCCGGTAGGTCTGCGTCCGAGGGCATCTCCACGATCCGGTAGCGGCGGCCGCAACGGCAGCCAGAGCCGGGTCGCCGGAACCCAGCCGCCGAAAGGGATCATGAAGGTAAGACCGTCGGTCAAGCCGATGTGCGAGAAATGCAAGATCATCCGCCGCAATGGGGTGGTGCTCGTGATCTGCCAGAACAAGCGCCACAAGCAGCGCCAGGGGTGATCGACCAGTGGCACGCATAGCGGGCGTCAACCTGCCCTTGAACAAGCGCTCCGAGATCGGCCTGACCTACATCTACGGGATCGGCCGCTCGACCTCGAACCAGGTCCTCAAGGACGTCGGGGTGAGCCCCGACACCTATGTGCGCGACCTCACCGAGGACGAGGTCGGCAAGCTGCGCGACGCGATCGACGAGAAACTCACCGTCGAGGGAGACCTCAGGCGCGAGCGCTCGCAGGACATCAAACGGCTGCAGGAGATCGGTACCTACCGTGGCCTGCGCCACCGCCGCGGTCTTCCTGTTCGCGGGCAGAAGACGAAGACCAACGCGCGCACCCGCAAGGGACCCCGGCGGATGCAGGTCGCGGGCAAGAAGAGAGCGGGTAAGAAGTAGTGCCCGCCGCACCCAAACGCGCGCGCGGCCGGCGCAAGCCGAAGAAGAACATCCCCGTCGGGCAGGCGCACATCAAGACGTCCTTCAACAACACGATCGTGT
>DASZIU010000125.1:0-18377 GCA_035948815.1 Solirubrobacteraceae bacterium
CGCGATGGCGTTCGGGTTGGTCGCGCGGCCCGTCCCTGGCGCCACGCCGAAGAAGCCGGCCTCCGGATTGATGGCGTAGAGCCGTCCGTCGTCGCCGAAGCGCATCCAGGCGATGTCGTCGCCGACCGTCTCGACCGTCCAGCCCGGGATGGTCGGGGTGAGCATCGCCAGGTTGGTCTTGCCGCAGGCGGAGGGGAAGGCGGCGGCGATATAGCGAACTGCGCCCTCGGGGCTGGTCAGCTTCAGGATCAGCATGTGCTCGGCCAGCCAACCCTGATCGCGGGCCATCACCGAGGCGATGCGCAGCGCGTAGCACTTCTTGCCGAGGAGCGCGTTGCCGCCATAGCCGGAGCCATACGACCAGATCTCGCGCGTCTCCGGAAAGTGCACGATGTACTTGTTCTCGGCGTTGCACGGCCACGACACGTCGCTCTCGCCTTCACCGAGCGGCATGCCGACGGAGTGCAGGCAGGGCACGAAGCGTCCGTCGTCGCCGAGCACGTCGAGCGCCCGCCGGCCCATGCGCGTCATGATCCGCATGCTCACCGCCACGTAGGCGGAGTCGGTCAGCTGCACGCCGATGTGGCTCTTGTCCGAGCCCAACGGCCCCATCGAGAAGGGCACCACGTACATCGTGCGACCCCGCATCGAGCCCGCGAACAGCTCGGCGAGCGCTTCGCGCATCTCGTCCGGGTCGCACCAGTTGTTGGTCGGCCCGGCCTCCTCCTCGGTGGCGGAGCAGATGAACGTGCGGTCCTCCACGCGCGCCACGTCGCCGGGGTCGGAGAAGGCGAGGTAGGAGCTCGGGCGCTTGGCGTCGGAGAGCCGGCGGAAGGTGCCCGCCTGCACCAGCTGGGCGCAGAGGGCGTTGTACTCCTCGGCGGATCCGTCGCACCAGTGGATCGCCTGCGGTTCGGTGAGCGAGGCGACCTCCTCGACCCACTCCAGCAGGCGCTTGTTTTCGGTGGGAGCGTCTGGGATGGCTGTGGTTTCCATCACGGAAGCCTATCGGGCCTGCGCGGAACGAGCACCAGACGCTTGAACTCCGCCACCAGCACGCCATCCTGGTTGAGCACGCGCGTGTGCACCCTGACGGTGCCGCGGTCGGGCTTGGACTGCGACTCGCGCTTCTCCAGCACCTCCGACTCGCAGTAGAGCGTGTCGCCGTGGAACACCGGGGCGGGGTGCTTGAGCTCTTCGGTGGCGAGGTTGGCGATCGCCTTGCCGCTCACGTCGCTGACCGACATGCCGAGCGCCAGCGAGTACACGAGCGGGCCCACCACGACGTTGCGGCCCTGCTGGGATTGGGCTGCGTACACGTCGTTGATGTGCAGCGGGTGGTGGTTCATCGTGATCAGGCAGAAGAGGTGGTCGTCGGCCTCGGTGACGGTCTTCGCCGGCCAGTGCTTGTAGACGTCTCCGACCTCGAACTCCTCCAGGTAGCGGCCATAGGGGTGGGCGCCGCTCGCCTCGCGCGCGGCCTGGTCGGTCTCGAAGGTGGTCATCGCTGTACTCACGTATGCACTCTCCTGGTTTTTTTGAGGATATCCGGGAAGAATCATCGCGCACCACGGACTCCAATAGGATCAAACGCATGAGAAACCCCCGCGACTTCTTCAAGCCCCTCGCGATCGACGCCCCCGAGCCGGCGCGCGAGATCCCCTTCAAGCCCTCCCGGATGATCCACTTCCTGGACTTCTCGAACGAGAAGATGGTGGCGAAGGTGCCCGACATCGCCCCCACGGTGGACATCCTGCTCGGCAACCTCGAGGACGCCGTGCCGCTGGATCGCAAGGAGGCCGCCCGCGAGGGACTGATCAAGGTGGGCAGGGAGATGGACCTCGGCGACACCGCGCTGTGGACGCGCGTCAACGAGCTCGCCTCCCCCTACTTCCTCGACGACATCACTCGGATCGTCGGCGAGATCGGCGCGAAGATCGAGGTCATCATGATCCCGAAGGTCGAGGGCCCGTGGGACATCCACTACGTCGACCGCCTGCTCGCCCAGCTCGAGGCCAAAGCGGGGCTCGAGCGCCCGATCCTCGTGCACGCGCTGCTGGAGACCCACCTCGGCGTCGCCAACCTCGAGCAGATCGCCGCCGCCTCCCCGCGCATCCAGGGGATGAGCTTCGGCCCCGCCGACCTCGCCGCCTCGCGGCGCATGAAGACGACGCGCGTCGGCGGCGGACACCCCGGCTACCGGACGATCGCCGACCCCGACCCCGAGCGCCCCGACGCCCCGCGGCCCTCCTACCAGCAGGACCCCTGGCACTACTCGATCGCCCGCATGGTCGACGCCTGCACCGCCGTGGGCGCGCTGCCCTTCTACGGCCCCTACGGCGACATCAAGGACGTGGAGGGCTGCGAGACCCAGTTCCGCGCCGCCTTCCTGCTCGGCTGCGTCGGCGCCTGGTCGCTGCACCCCGTGCAAATCGGGATCGCCAAGAAGGTCTTCTCCCCCGAACCGGCCGAGGTGGCCTTCGCCAAAAAGGTGATCGAAGCGATCCCCGACGGCCGCGGCGTGCACATGATCGACGGCAAGATGCAGGACGACGCCACCTGGAAGCAGTGCCAGGTGATGGTCAAGCTCGCGGAAATGCTCGCGCGCAAGGATCCCGAGCTGGCGGAGGCATACGGACTGTTCGGCGCCGGAGCGGGCGCCGCCGAAGAGCCGGCGCCGGCGGCGGTGTAGAGGCGGGAGGGCACAGTTCGGCTTTCCGTCCGACCCAAGACAGAAGATTCCTCGGTTCAAAAGCTAACGCCGCCCGGCAGCCACCGGGCGGCGTTCAACCGAAGGTCTGGATGTCGAAAGCGAATACCGAAAAGCAACCTTCGCACGACGTCCGGACGGAAAGGAATCGTCGTGGCGAGCAAGAAAGAACCCGAAGAGCCTCCGGGCCCCGTCGTACATCCCCGACGGCTCGCCAATCCGCAGGCCAGGCGTCCGGAGCACCCGAAGAAGGAATGGGATGCGCTTGTGAAGCAAGCTTGGAAGGCCAAGTGGTGGTGCGAACGTCGCAGGAAGTACATCTACTGCTACTCGCCAAACGAAGAGGACATCGTCAAGATTCCCATGACGCCAAGCGACTGGAGGACCATCCGCAACAAGAAGCGAGACTTCAGGGACGCTGGGTTGACGATGTAAAGTATGGGTCACGGCAGCAAAGACAGCATCTCTATCTTGAATGCTGTTTAGATGCCGATAGGGAACCAGCATGTCTGAGAGCACGAAGAACATCCCAAACGTTCCATCTGAGCGCGAAGCGAACGTCCTCCTTGAGTTGCGGGTCGAGAACGCCATGTCGGAGGAGGTTCTCGATGCGAACTCTGACGCGCTGCTCGAGGCCGTGCAGAGCTATGGTGCTGACATTGCTCTTGGGCCGACGATCTCGCTGAATCTCCGCGAGCTCGCGATTCGTCTTCGGTTTGATGTCATCGCGCCCACGGAGGCTCAGGTCCATCGCGCGATTGCCGACGTGCTCCAGATCATCGAAGAGCACACGGACATCGTCGTTGTGCGTTCTCGCTCAGAAACCGAGATCGACGACGACGCCCTCGTAGCTTGCTGAGCAACTCCTGAATCGACCCGAAGAAGGCCGTTGACGAGCAGGCCGCCGACAGTCGTCGTAATCATGGGGTAGGAATTCCTGCTAGATTGGTAAGAATGCGAAGCACGGTCTCGGAGAAGGGTCAGATCACCGTCCCCAAGCCCCTGCGCGAACGGCTCGGAATTCGCGCGGGCGACCAGCTCGACCTGACCGAGGAGGACGGGCGGCTCGTCGCGAAGAAGGCGATCGCGAGTGACCCCGTAACGGCAGCCTACGGAATCCTCGACACCCGGGAGCCAACCGACGAGCGGCTACGCGCGCTGCGCGGGACGCCCGACGCGGTGTGATAACCGCCGTCGATACGAGCGTGCTGCTCGACGTCTTCGGCGCCGATCCACAGTTCGGCCCTGCTTCCGCCGCGGCCCTTCGCGACTGCCTGGACGCGGGCCGGGTCCTCGCGTGCGAGGTCGTATGGGCCGAGACCGGCGCCTCCTTCGCTACGGCCGCCGCGGCCGACAGTGCGTTGCGCGGGCTGCGTGTGGACTTCTCGGCACTCGACGCCCCAACAGCGCTCGCCGCGGGGATGAGCTGGCGCGCCCACCGCCAGGCCGGCGGGACCAGAGAACGCGTCATCGCCGACTTCCTGATCGGCGCCCACGCGCTCGCCTGCGCCGACCAGCTGCTTACGCGCGATCGCGGCTTCTACCGGCGCTACTTCAAGGAGTTGCGGGTCCTTGACCCGACCAAATGAGCAGTGACCGATGCGAGATGACCTGGCCACCCTGGAACAGGCCGGATCGGCACCACACTGACACATACATATTGCTATGCTTTATGCATGGCACAAGTAGTTACTCGTCTTGACGACAAACTTGTCGCCGACCTCGACGGGCTGGTAGCTGAGGGCCATCTAGCCAGTCGCTCGGAGGGCGTGCGGATCGGCTTGGAGAAGCTTGTCGAGGAACATCGTCGGCGGCGGATCGGCGAAGAAATCGTGGAGGGATACAAGCGTCAGCCACAGACCGATGAGGAGATTGCCGGGGCAGAGCGGGCGACGCGCGCGTCGATAGCAGAGGAACCTTGGTGAACGTCCCCCAGCAGGGAGAGATCTGGTGGGCGGAGGCCGAAGACAAGCGTCGGCCGTACTTGATCGTCACGCGCTCGGAGGCAGTGCCGGTCTTGAACAGCGTCGTGGCCGCCCCGGTCAGCCGCACGGTGCGCGGAATCCCGACCGAGATAGCGCTCGGACCAAGCGAGGGTCTGCACGTCGAATGCGCCGCGTCTTTCGACAACCTTAAGCCGATCCTGCGATCCGCACTCACGGAAAGAGCCGGCACGCTCGGTATCAGGCGCAACGAGATCTGCGAGACGCTGCGAGCCCTCGCCGATTGCTGAGCGTGTAGGCTCCGCGCCGCATGAGGTTCTTCGAGTTCGAGGCGCGCGAGGTCGTCAAGCGCGCCGGTATCCCCGTCACCGACTACGGCTTCACGACCGACCCCGCAGAGGCCGGCGAGATCGCGCGGCGGATCGGGGGGCCCACGGTCATCAAGTCCCAGGTGCTCACCGGGGGGCGGATGAAGGCCGGGGGGGTCAAGTTCGCCGACACGCCCGCCGAGGCCGAAAGCCATGCGCGCGACATCTTGGCGCTGGAGATCAATGGGCACATGCCGCGGGGCGTGTTGGTCGATCCCAAGGCGGAGGTCGAGCAGGAGTACTACGCCGGGGTCGTGTGGGATGGGATCCGCAAGCAGCCCGTGATGATCTTCTCGCCCGTGGGGGGCATCGACATCGAGCAGGTCGCCGAGGAGCAGCCCGACAAGGTGGGGCGCCGGCACTTCTCCAACATCCTGCCGTTCAGCGAGTTCCAGGCCAAGGAGGCGATCGCCGCCACCGGCGTCACCGGCTCGGCGCTGAACAAGCTCGTCCCGATCCTCACGCGGCTGGCGAAGGTGTTCGTCGAGCACGACATGGTGCTCGCCGAGATCAACCCGCTCGGGCGGCTCGCCGACGGCTCGTTCGTCGCGTTGGACGCGCACATGGACATCGAGAACGAGGCCCGCGGGCGCCACCGCAAGCTGCTGGCCGAGCTGGGCGTCGGCGATGAGGAGACCCGCCAGGCGCGCGAGGCGACGCCGTTCGAGCTCGCGGGCGAGGCGGTCGACGCGCAGGACCACCGCGGGGTGGCCGGCAACGTCACCGAGTTCGACGGCAACCTCGGCCTCGTGATCGGCGCCGGCGGCGGCTCGCTGACGCTGTTCGACGCCGTGCGCGCGCACGGCGGCCACCCGGCCAACTACTGCGAGATCGGAGGAAACCCGTCCGTCGCCAAGGCGTGCGGCCTCGCGAAGCTGGTCCTGCAGAAGCCCGGCGTGGACAAGATCGCGGTGATGATGTCGATCGTGTCCAACACGCGCGTGGACATCGTCGCGCGCGGGGTGATCAAAGCGTGCCTCGAGCTCGGCCACGACCCCGCCGAGAAGATCGCGATCTTCCGCATCCCCGGCGCGTGGGAGGAGGAGGGCTTCAAGATCCTCGAGCGCTACGGGGTCGAGTACGCCGACCGGTCGGTGTCGCTGAACGAGGCTGCGCGCCGGGCGGTCGAGAAGATCCAAGGGGCGGTCGCATGAGCAGGGATCATTTGGGGCGCATCCGCGCAGCCAGCATGGCCACCGGGCGTGCGGGCGTGGGGCGTCGTGCCCCACGCCCAAGCGCCCTGGATTTGGCCCCACACCCAAGCGCCCCGGATGAAACACTGGCTTTGACGCTGGACAGGAGGTCCAGCGCCCACGCGCTCGTTGCCCCACTTCGCCGCGCGGACGATCCCCCCCTCCCCCTCCCCTCACTGCCATGTCCATCCTGATCGACGCCGACACCACGTTCATCGTGCAGGGCATCACCGGCCGCGAGGCCGTCAACCTGACGCGCGAGTGCCTCGACTACGGCGCCGGCGCGAAGGTCGTCGGCGGCGTCACGCCCGGGCGGCTCGGGCGCGAGGTGCACGGCGTGCCCGTGTTCGACACCGTCGCGCAGGCCGTCGCCCACCACGGCGCGCCGATCTACGGGTCGGTCGTGACCGTTCCGCCCGCGTTCACGAAGGACGCCGTGTTCGAGGCGATCGAGAACGGGGTGCAGCTGACGGTAATCGTCACCGAGCGCATCCCCCGCCGCGACGTCGCCGAGATGGTCGAGCTGGCCACGCTGCGCGGCGCGCGCATCATCGGCCCCAACTGCCTCGGCGTGATCGTGCCCGACGTTGTCAAGATGGGCGGCATCGGCGGCCCCGCCCGCAACGCCGCGCAGGCCTACACCCCCGGCCCGATCGGCGTGATCTCGCGCTCCGGGGGCATGACGACGGAGATGTCCTCGACGCTCTCCGCCGCCGGCCTCGGCCAGTCCACCGCCGTGTCGATCGGCGGCGACGCGATCATCGGCTCCTCCTACGCCGAGCTGATGCCGCTGTTCGAGGCCGACCCTCACACGCAGGGAATCGTGATCTACACCGAGCCGGGCGGGCGCATGGAGGCCGAGCTCGCGCGGTGGGTGACGGAGCACAACTCGCGGCTGCCGATCGTCGCGTTCATGGCCGGCCGCTTCATGGACGAGATGCCCGGCATGTCCTTCGGCCACGCGGGCACGATCGTCGAAGGCAAGGAGGACACCGCCTCGGAGAAGATCGCGCGCCTGGCGGCCGCCGGCATCGCGGTCGCCGAGCGGATCGAGGACATCCCCGGGATGATCCGCGCCAAGATCGCGGCGGGCGCAGGCAGAGGCGCGAGCGCAGGGAGCCCCGCATGAGGGCCGACGGCACGTTCATCGCGGTCGAAGTCGACGATGCGGCTGCCTCCGACGCGGCGCTCGCGGCCAAGCTCGCGGAGGTCTGCCCGGTGGACATCTTCGCGGCCGCCGACGGGGGGGTCGAGATCGTCGAGCGGAACCTCGACGAGTGCGTGCTCTGCCGTCTCTGTCTCGACGCCGCGGGTGGGTGGGGTTCGGGTCAACCGGTCAAGGTCTTCAAGCTGTACGACGACGGTGCGCTGCTCGCGTGACGGCGGCATCCACTATCGTATAGGTCGCGCCATGAACGAAAACTTTTCTTTGATCGTGATGTGCGTCTTCCTGGTCGCCACGATCCTTTTTCTGGCCGACCAGATCCTCTCGTACCACTAGACGCGTACTACGTCTGCCGGGCGCGGCGGGTGCGCAGGCGCTCCTGCTGGCGATCGACGACGTTGGTGATCAGCTTCAGGAACTGCTCCGGGCCGGACGCCTTCGCCTGGCCGTACGTAAACGCCTCGATCCAGTCCGCGACCTTCGCTTCGCGCGCCATCACGTTGAAGAACTCGCGGCGCATGTCCACGCGCAGGCGCGCGTCGCCGGCCGGGCCCTTCGTCACTTTGATTTCGGGCATCTCCAGCCGGAAGTGCTGCACGTCGCCGCGCCCCCGCAGTTCCACCCCCACCACCAGCTTGATCGGCTCCAGCGCCGGCACCTCGCGGATGAACCTGCGCACCGCGAGTTCAATCAACCCCTTGGCGTCTTCTGCCATACGTACCCTCCTGTCCGCCGCTCCCGCTGCGCATAGCCTACACGCCTCTACCAAATATCTTCACGATTGCACTCCTCCTTACCCAAGAGGCCGCGGTGACAGACATTGACACCTCACACGCCGTTCGTGGCGGGCTCTGGACGGACTGCCGATGCGGGCTGACGCCGGCTACACCTTATGGCGCTGCAGCAGCTTGCGGCCGATCACCATGCGCTGGATCTCCGAGGTGCCCTCGCCGATCAGCAACAGCGGGGCGTCGCGGTAGAGGCGCTCGATCTCGTACTCCTTGGAGTACCCGTACCCGCCGTGGATCCGCAGGGACTCCTCCACGCAGAAGCGCCCCGCCTCGGAGGCGAACAGCTTCGCCATCCCCGCCTCCAGGTCCGAGCGCGCGCCCGCGTCCTTCAGCCGCGCCGCGCGCAGCGTGAGCAGGCGCGCCGCGTCCACCTGCGTCCCCATGTCCGCCAGCTTGAACTGGATCGCCTGGTGCTCGGCGATCGGCTTGCCGAACGTCTTGCGCTCCTGCGCGTAGCGCAGCGCCAGCTCCAGCGCCCGCTGCGCGATCCCCACGCCGCGCGCCGCCACGTTCACGCGGCCGACCTCCAGCGCGTCCATCATCTGCACGAAGCCCTTGTTCAGGCCGGCCTCCTCGCCGCCGAGCACGTTCTCGGCCGGGCAGCGATACCCGTCGAACACGAGCTCCGTGGACTCCACGCCCTTGTAGCCCATCTTCTTGATCTTCGGCGGCACCGTCAGGCCCGCGTACTCGCCGGTGTTCTCACTCGCGCCGGGCTCTTTCTCACAGATGAAGCACGTCATCCCGCGATGGCGCGGCTCGGCGTCCGGGTCGGTCTTCACGAGCGTGAACACGAGCGTCGAGAGCAGGCCGTTGGTGACCCACATCTTCTGGCCGTTGATCTCGTACCTCCCGTCCTCGCCCTTCTTCGCGGAGGCTTTGATCGCCTGCACGTCGCTGCCGAGCTCCGGCTCCGACAGCGAGAACGCCGCCCGGATCTCCCCCGTCGCCATTCGCGGCAGGTACTTCTGGCGCTGCTCCTCGTTGCCGAACTTCATCAGCAGGTAGCTGCCGATGAAGTGCGTGTTGACGACGCCCGAAATGGAGATCCACCCGCGCGAGAGCTCCTCGACGATCATCGCGTACGTCGTCAGGTCCAGCCCCATCCCGCCGTACTCCTCGGGGATCGTCACGCCGAACAGCCCCAACTCCTTCATCTGCTCCACGATCGGCTCGGGGAAGGCGTCCT
Source organism: Solirubrobacteraceae bacterium (assembly GCA_035948815.1). Lineage (GTDB taxonomy): Bacteria > Actinomycetota > Thermoleophilia > Solirubrobacterales > Solirubrobacteraceae > Palsa-744. The sequence goes on from DASZIU010000125.1 coordinate 9,360, forward strand.
CGTGGTCGAAGTGCTCGGCCTGCGGGATGATCTGCTCGTCGGCGAACTGGCGCACCATCTCGGTAATCGCCTTCTGCTCGTCGGTCTTCTCCGTGTACGGCGAGGGGGCTACAGCCATTGTCGAAACGCTCCAGGTTGGGATGGGCTTTGCTCTGGTCCTTCTTGGTGACGGCAGCTCGTGAGGTCGTGAGTAGTCGATCGAACGGGCGGGGCCCGGGGGGAGGGCCTGCCCTCCCCCCGCTGCTCCATGGAGAATACCGGCGTGAACTTCGCTGCGGACGTACTCGCTCGCCTGCCCCCCGACCAGCTGGCGCTCGTCGAGCTCGCCCGCGACGGCTCGCGCCGCGAGTGGAGCTTCGGCGAGGTCTCCGCGAGCAGCGCCCGGCTGGCCGGCGCGCTCGCCCGCCGCGGCGTCGGGCGCGGGGACGTCGTGATGACGCTGATCGGCAACCGCCCCGAGTGGGTGCTCACGATGCTCGCCTGTTTTCGCCTCGGCGCCGTCGTGCTGCCCTGCACCGAGCAGCTGCGCGCCAAGGACCTGCGTCTGCGGCTCGCCGTTGCCCGGCCGCGGCTGGTCGTCGCCGACGAGCGCAACCGTGCCGAGCTGCGCCTGGCTCTGGAGGAGTGGGCGCCCGGGCCGCCACCTGACACACCCGCAGCGCCCCCGCTGACTGGTACAGCGGCAAAACGGAGCGATGCCGATAAGCGCGGTTGGTGCTCAGCCGACGTGGACGTGGTGCTCATCCCCGACGCCTCCCTCTTCGACGCCCCACCGGCCCCAGCCGCCGAGCTGGCCCCCGGAGACCCCTGCCTGATCACGTTCACCTCCGGCACCGCCGGCGAGCCCAAGGCGGTGCTGCACGGGCAGCGCTACCTGCTCGGCCAACGCCTGCAGGCCGCCCACTGGCTGGGGGCGCGCGCCGGCGAGCTGGTGTGGTGCACCGCCGCCTCGGGGTGGTCGAAGTCGGCGCGCAACGTCTTCATCGCCCCGTGGCTGTCGGGCGCCGCCGCGCTGCTGCACGACGCGCGCTTCGACCCGGCGGAGCGCCTGGAGCTGCTGGCCCGGGAGCGCGTGGGCGTGCTGTGCATGGCGCCCACCGAGTACCGCGTGATCGCCAAGCGCGCCACGCTCGCGCCGCTGCCCGACCTGCGCGGGGCGGTCGCCGCCGGGGAGGCGCTCAACCCCGCGGTGCTGCACGCCTGGCACGAGGCCACCGGCCTCTACATCCGCGACGGGTACGGGCAGACCGAGACCGGGCAGCTCACGGGGATGTTGGCCACAACGGGGACCGATTGTCTCCCGGCTTCGGTCAACGAGGAACCTCGCCCCGGATCGATGGGGCGCGCGCTGCCCGGTATGCGGCTGGACGTGGTGGACGGCGAGCTGGTGGCCGACCCCGCGAGCGTGCCGACGTTCTTCCTCGGCTACCTCGGCGAGCACGCCCGGCGGAGCAGGGATGGCACGTGGAAGGTCGAGGACCAAGGCACCGGCGAACCGTGGCACACCGGCGACCGGGTGCTCAGGGACGAGCAGGGCTACCTCTACTTCGAGGGCCGCACCGACGACGTGATCGTCTCCGCCGGCTACCGCATCGGGCCCTTCGAGGTCGAGTCGGCGCTCGTCGCCCACCCCGCGGTCGCGGAGGCCGCCGCTGTCGCAGCCCCCGATGAGGAGCGCGGCGCCGTGGTGCGCGCGGTGGTCGTGCTGCGCGACGGCCCCTACGCCCCGTCGCCGCAGCTGGCGCGCGAGCTGCAGGAGCACGTCAAGCGCCTCACCGCCCCCTACAAGTACCCCCGCATCGTGGAGTTCGCGCCGGAGCTGCCGAAGACCGCCAGCGGCAAGATCAAGCGGGCGCAGCTGCGGGGGTGACCTCGCGCGCAGCGGCAGGGCCGATTTCCATGGCATCCAGCTTCAGCGCACGGTCGATGAACGGCCCGAGCAGCTCGCCGATCGAGGAGGCCGTCATCCCCGCCGGGGCGACGGGCAGCGTGGCGTAGGAGATCGCCAGCCGCACCACGCACTCCGCCAGCAGCGCCACGTCGTGCTCGGCCGCCTGCGGCCAACGCGTGGCGATCGCCCAGCGCAGGCGCTCCGCGGCGCCCTCCACCAGCGTCTGTCCCTGCGTGGTGACGAACGGCAGCATCTCCCCTCCGCCCCGAATCGCGGCGCGGATCAGCGGGTCGCCGGCGGCGGCCGTCAGGAACAGCCCGAACGCCGCCGTGAGCGCCGCCCGCGGGTCCTCCAGATGCGCGTCCAACGCGCCCTCCACCGCGCCGATGAAGCCGTCGGCCTCGCGCAGCACGAACGCCTGCGCGAACTCGTCGCGCGAGCCAAACTCCTTGTAGAGCGTCTGCCGGCTGACGCCCGCCGCCGCAGCCACGTCCGCCATCGTCACCTCGCTCCACGCGCGCCGCTCGAGCTCGTGGCGGGCCGCGTCGAAGAGCGTGTCGCGCAGCAGCTCGCGAGCGGCGACCGCGTATGGCGTGCGCGCGCTCACTCGGCCGCCTCCTCCTCCTCGAAGTCCACCTTGTCGCGCACGCCGCAGTCCGGGCAGGCCCACTCGTCGGGCACCTCGCTCCACGGCGTGCCCGCCGGGAAGCCCTCGCGCGGGTGGCCGTGCCGCTCGTCGTAGGTATACCCGCAGCTTGGGCAGCGCCAGCGGCTCATGGCGTGGCACCGTACCGCGCGAGGATGCGCACGCGCTTGCGCGGGGCGATGTTGGCGAGTGCGACCTCGCCCCCGTAGTGCGCCAGCAGCCGCCGGTCCATTACCCGCCGCCACAGCGGGGGCACCGCGGCGAGCACGATCATGCCCGCATACCCGGTTGGCAGCTGCGGCGCCTCCTCGACGTGGCGCAGCGCCTGGTAGCGGCGGATCGGGTTGGCGTGGTGGTCGGAGTGGCGCTGCAGGTGGTACAGCAGCACGTTGGAGGCGACGCTGTTGCTGTTCCAGGAGTGCTCCGGGCGGGTGCGCTCGTAGCGGCCGTCCTCGCGCCGCTGCCGGCGCAGGCCGTAGTGCTCGAGGTAGTTGACGACCTCCAGCAGGCAAAAGCCGAGCGCCGCCTGCACCAGCAGGTAGGGCAGCACCACCACGCCGAAAGCCGTCGTGAGCGCGGCGAACAGCACGACGGTCATCGCCCACGCGCCGAAGATGTCGTTGCGCGGCGTCCACGGCGAGTGGCCCCCGCGCGCCAGGCGTGTGCGCTCGAGCTCCCACGCGGAGCGCAGGCTGCCGGCCACGGTGCGGGGCAGGAACGCGTAGAAGCTCTCTCCCAGCCGCGCGCTCGCCGGATCCTCGGGGGTGGCCACGCGCACGTGGTGGCCACGGTTGTGCTCGATGAAGAAGTGCCCGTAGGCGCTCTGCGCGAGCGTCACCTTGCTCAGCCACCGCTCCATGCTCGCGCGCTTGTGGCCGAGCTCGTGCGCGGTGTTGATCGCGATCCCGCTGACCACGCCCACGGTCAACATCAGCCCGATGTCATCGAGCGTCGAGAGTTTGCCGCTCGACCACAGCCAGCACGCGAACACCAGCCCCGCGTACTGGATCGGGATGAATGCGTACGTGCACCAGCGGTAGTAGCGATCCTGTTCCAGCCACTTGATCACGCTGTCGGGCGGGTTGGTCGCGTCCATCCCGATCGCCAGGTCGAGCACGGGGAAGATCGCGAACACCAGGAACGGACCATAGAACCAGAAGATGCCCAGACCCGTCGCCTGCACCAGACCGTACGCCAGGAACGGCAGGGTCGGCACGATCAGCCCCAGCAGCCACGCATAGCGCTTGGGGTCGTGCCACTTCGCGGGAGTCAGCACGTCACTGCGTTCGCTCGACGGCATCGGTACAGCGGACATGGAGTCTGTCTCCTTCGTGGTCGGGTCAGCTAAGATTGTCAGACTAGTTTACAGATCACGCCCACTTTGTCCAGCCCCGTAACGCAAGGCCGCTTCGATGTCCCGATTGAGCAGCTCGGCCCCTTTGCGGAAGCCCCCGGCAGGACTCGAACCTGCGACCCTCGGATTAGAAGTCCCATTGCATCAGTGCAAGTACATCGTATATCGCCTCTATTCAAGCCATCTCTTCGCCACAGATCGGCCTGAGCCGAGCTGCTCGGGGAGGAAGTTCGGGAGGAAAACGTCCGCCGGGTGCGATACGGTTCTCAGGTGCCCGCCGCTGTCTCCCACTGCGACCCCGGACCGCGATCCAAGCAAGCGAAGAACCTTATGGCAACTCGCGCCTTTGACCCGTACGCCACAATCAGCGGCCATGTGTGGCTGTACGAGGGCAAGCGCCGCAAGACGTGGTGCGCGAAGTGGCGAGACCAGCACGGGCAGCACGAGAAGCGCCTCGGGCCGGCATGGACCAGCAAGGGGCCACCCGCGCCCGGCTTTCTGCGCGAGCGAGACGCACAGGCGCTGCTCGACGCGATCCTGGTCGATGCCCGCCGTGGACAGCTCCAGCACGAACGTACCGGCCTCACGTTCAAGGAGGTCGCTGAGGAGTGGTATGAGCGCGGGTGCTTCGAGCGCGACTGGTCAGCCAGCACGCGAGCCGACTACCGCTCGATCCTCGACGCGCACCTGCTGAGCGAGTTCGGCCCCAAGCCCCCGGAGGCCATCACCACCCAGGAAATCGAAAGCTGGCGCGACCGTCTAGCCGAAGAGGAGCTTCCCGAGTCGAGAGCCAACAAGGACGTGCATCCCGACGGCGATGACCAGCCTCGCCCCACACGCTCACGTCGCACGGTCAACAAGATCGTGACCCAGCTGCACAGCATCCTTCAATACGCCGTCAAGCGTCACGGCCTCGCAAGCAACCCCGCCGCGGAGGTGGACCGTCTGCAGGAGTCCTACGCCGCCGCGCGCTTCGACTTCTACTCCCCCGAGGAGATCCACAAGCTCACCGCCGCAGCCGCCAACAGCGCGCATCGCAATCCCAAACGCCCGGCCAGAAGCGACACCGAGCGAGTCCTACGGGCCGCCGAGGACCGCCAGGACGCAGCGATCTACCTGACCGCCGCACTCAGCGGTCTGCGCCGCAGCGAACTGCTAGCGCTGCGCTGGGAGGACGTCGACTTCGAGCAGTCCTCGATCCGCGTGTTCGAAGGCTACAGCGCCAAACGCGCCGGCAAGCCGAAGTCGCGCAAGTCCCGCACCGTGCCGATGGTCGATGAGATCGCCGAGGCGCTACGCGCCCTGAAGACCCGCGACGCACACACCGACCAAGGCGGTCTGGTGTTCGTCAGCCGCGAGGGCACCCCGGTCGACGGCTCCGCGCTGCGTCGGCGCTATATCGCCACACTCAACGCCGCCGGCCTGCGGCAGTTGACGTTCCACGATCTCCGCCATACCTTCGGTTCGCTGGCGATCAACGTCGCCAGCATCGTTCAGGTGCAAGCGTGGATGGGCCACGCGGACATCAAGACCACGATGCGCTATCTGCACCACAAGAGCCGCGCCGACGACGCGCAGCTGCTCTCGGCAGCATTCCGCCCCACGATGCGCGAGTCGGCCGTCAGGTGACGATGACCGTGATATGCCCCAACGCCTGGTCGCGGGTGCAGTTGACGTAGACGCTCACCGAGACGCGGTATCGGCCGGCCGCCTTGTAGCGATGAACCAGATGCCACGTCTGACGCATGGGAACACCTTTGCCCGCGAGACAGATCAGGAGCACCGCCTCCCGAGCGGTGCTCGTCCCGTCACCATAGTGGAGCTGGTAGCCGAAAGCGCCTGGAGCATGGGGCGCATAGGCAGAGAGCTCGAAACCGACCGGCGAGCCGGCATTTGCCCGCGCAGGCGTGGCTGTCAGTGTGACCGTCAAGCCCTCGGAACGCGTGGTGGCTCTCGACAATCCTGGCTGCTTTTCCGCCCCTCCAAACACCGGCTCATCCTTCGCCTTGGCGGTGTCCCGGGAGCCACCGCAGCCAGGTAGCAGTAGCCCAAGCATGACGATCGCCAGAAGACATGACGAAGCCCTGGTCAGCTTCGTCGCTTCAGCCTGAAGGTGAGGGACCGTACGATGGACCTGGGCGGTCCGCCTATGGGGGTGTATGTGATCGTGATGGTCGCTTTGAGCTTGCCTCGCCTGGCGAGGACCGCTTTTGCGCTGGCCGTTGGGGCAAGCGTCACGACGATCCGTCCAGCCCTGCTTATGGTGAGACGCAGCCGCGCGATCATCGTTGTGGTGCGCTTCTTCTTTGTACGCGAAGCACCCGCGCGTTGCGCAACGCTTGCCCTGCCCACGATCTGAAGCGTGCCCGGCCCGGGAAGCGTCAGCGTGATCCTGACGGTACCGTGCCTCGCCACGCTTTCCATGCCGTTCAGCACGAACGCATTGCTAACCGTGCCAGTCGGCGTGCCCGGGTTACCGCCACCAGCCGACGAGCCTCCGCCCGAACCTCCACAGCCACGTGTCTGTACGGCCGGCACTTGCAGCGTGTCGCTTGTCGCGCTTTCCGATCCGGCACTGTTGCTAGCGGTGACCTGACAGGCCAGATTGTAGCCCTCATCCGCCGACTGCACGACGTACGCGCTTGTGCTCGCCCCACTAATCGGCGTGCCGTCGCGCAACCACTGGTAGGTGAACATGGGCGGCGGATAGCCGGTCCAGGAGCCGTTTGCACACGAAAGCGTCTGTCCAGGCGCCGGCGCTCCAGACGCTACCGGCAGGGAGCTATTCCTTGGTGCCGATTGGGTTCCCACCATCACATTGCCCTTCGTGTCGATGACGACGCATGAGTAGCGTGCGCACGACACACCAGTCAGATCTTCTGCGTAGAGTTCCAGGATCGGGTCTGGCTTGAAGATCAGGCCTCCGTATACTTCGGTCTCACTCCATGCATCTGCGCTCCCGGTCGGATCTGTCGAGGCAATCACATTACCCCTTGAGCCGTTGAGACCATAGCTTGTCGCGACACACAGGTCCACAGTTCCACACGACACATCCACGAGTCCGTTGAGACCTTCCACATAGGTCGTGTTCCATGCCCCAGTGCCGCCGGTCGGATCGGTCGAGCTCAGCACACCGTCGCGCTGGCCGACTATCACGCACAATGCCTCCGACGGACACGAAACACCCAAAGCTTCTTCATCCATCGGGGTCACGGCCCACACACGCCCGGTGGGTTCGCCCGGTTCGGTCAAAGTCATCACGTTGCCGCGTTCGACGGCTACACATAAGCTGACCGACGGGCACGACAAGTCCTTGAGAAACCCGAATGACGAGCCCATTTCGGTCACACTCCACGCTCCGACGCCACCCGTCGGGTCCGTAGACGTGACGAGACCGCCTTCCTCGTCGATCGCCACGCACAGGCTCACCGACGGGCATGACACGCTCTTGAGTGGACGTGCGCCGTCTACATCGCTAACGCTCCAGGCGCCTGCGCCCCCCATCGGGTCGGTCGAAGTCAGCACCTCGCCGGCGTTGTCAACCGCCACACAGAGGCGAGCCGAAGGACACGACACGCCGTCGAGTCCATGCTCGTCCACGTGGGCCTCGCTCCACACACCCGGCCCGCCAGTCGGATCGGTTGACGCCACGATGTTACCGGCTTCGTCCACGGCGACGCACACGCCGGCCGGAGCGCACGACACGCCGCGTAGAGCGCTGGAGCCAACTTCCAGATTGCTCACCGTCCATGCGCTCGCGCCCTTGGCCGGTTCAGTCGAAGCCACCACGGCGCCGCCTGCGTCGCCCAGCACACAGAGCTCCGCCGACGGGCACGCCGCACTTTCGAGCGAGTATTGGCCGCCATTCTTGTTCGCAACATCGATTGGGACGGCCGTCCACGCGGACGCACCCTCCGCCGGTTCGATCGACGTGATGATTTCGTTGCTGTCCAGCGCGACGCATAGACCCCACGACGCGCACGACACATGCGCGATGGACCCATGGCCATCCACTCTGGCAGCTCGCCATGCGCCTTCGCCTCCTGTCGGGTCGGTCGCCGTGAGCACGCTGCCGGAGTTGTCGCTCGCGACGCACAGGCTTTCAGAGACGCACGACACGTCGGACAGGTTGTTCGTGCCGTCCACGTCGGTCTCACTCCACGCGCCCATGTCGCCCGTCGGGTCAGTCGAGCTCACCATCTTGCCTTCGCTGGCAGTGGCTACGCACAACCGCACCGATGGACACGAGACGCCGCCGAGCGCATCACCACCGCCGAGCTCATTGGGAGTGGTCACCTTCGTCCTCGTCCATGCGCTGGCGCCGCCCGTTGGATCGGCCGAGCTCAGGACATCGCCGTGTGCGTCTGTCGCAACGCACAAGCTTTTCGACGGGCACGACACGGCTTCAAGACGGTTGCCGCTGGCTTCAATCTCTTCGCCTGCAATGTCTTCAACCTCAAAAACAGGAACCACCTGAGTCTTCGTCCACGCGCCCGAGCCTCCTATGGGATCGGTTGAGGTGATCACATCGCCTTCCGAATCGACTGCGACGCACAAGCTCGCAGACGGACACGACACGCCGGTGAAGTCTTCGCCCACGTGCGTCTTATTCCATGCCCCAGCGCCTCCCATCGGGTCGGTCGAAATCAGCACGTCACCGACGCTGTCCACGGCCACGCATAAGCCCATCGATGGGCAGGACACGCCGGTGATGGTCGCCGGTGACGTGAACGGCGGCTGGTCATCGGCGCGGACGGGGCTCGCCCAGTTCAGGGGCGAGGCGGCCAGTGCCGGGCCGACGGCGACTAGAAGGCTACCTACGAGCGCCATGGCTAGGAGTCCGGCTAGCCGGAGCGTCATGCGCCGCCTGCCCTGCGCGCTACAGTGACACGACACTTGGCCATCACGATTCCCTACTTGCTCAACCACAGCATGAAGTCCCACGATCGCATCATATCGAGTCTTGCTCGTCGCGACGCCTAATGACTAGCTACTTGCCCCGGAAATAGTCGCCGGTCCGTCCGGCTCGTTTAAGAGAATCCGTCCTGCAAATGGGCTCTTTTCTGATCGAGGAGGTCGCTGATGCTGCGGTTGTCGGGCGGGCAGGTCGAGTCGTTGTGGGACGAG
>DASZIU010000126.1:0-25491 GCA_035948815.1 Solirubrobacteraceae bacterium
GAGCCGCGTACGCACGGCCCACAGGCCGGCTCGGGCGCGAGTTCGCCCCCGAGCAGCGGGCGCCTCACGGCATCGCGGCGCCACCGGTCAACCCGCCGCCGACCGCGGGGGGCGCAGCAGCTGCCGGACGCCACCTCGCAGCGACGGCAGGGACGCGCGCTCAACGCGAGTTCGGACCGGGATGAGTCCAGCCGGCGTGCTATACAGACCTGTCTGCCCGTTCGGCCGTCGGCCTTGAGCGGGCTGCCGACGCCCCCGCTTGACTGTCTCATCCGGAGCGGGGAGGGCTCACCCCGGTCCCTGTCGGCGGCCCGCTGAAGGCCGGCGCCTCAGGGACCGCCGCGCGTCAGCCGCGGGGGAACACCTTCCCCAGGCGGGCGAGGGCGAGCGGGTTCCCGCGCGGTCGCAGCCGTCCGGTGGCGACGGCCCGGAGCGGGTCGAGCCGCTCGCCGACGATGTCCACCCAGTCCTGGTAGGAGAGCCGCAGCCTCAGGTCCGGATCGGGAGCCTCGCCGGGCTCGACGATGCTCGAGCCGTTGTCGACCGTCAGGTGCCAGGTCGAGACGTCGGGATCGGTGAACTCCCACTGGAACGTCGTCGGGCGGCGCAGCCCGTGGTTCGGGTTCACCTGCCTGCGGATCGTGTCGAACAGAAGCGCGACCGTCTCGGGGTCGCGCGTCGAGGGGCCTTCGCGGACGCCGATCACGCCCGCTTTGGCCAGCGCGCGCCCGCGCTGGGAGACCTCCAGCGGCGAGAGTCCCGGCGGCAGCAGAGGCGGTCCCGGGAGCGTCTCGATCGCCAGCCCGGCCGAGCGAAGCTTCGTCGTCATCGACGTCAGCCCCTCGACTCCGACGTCGTCGAAGGTCGCTCCGAAGACCGTGATGTAACGCTCGTCCCAGCCTGGGGGCATGAGCACCTGTGCCGTGTATCGAGTCACGTCGCGCAGGATCCTCGCCACGGCCTTGGGCACGCCGACGGGGTCTTCGCGGGCGAGGTCGGACAGGAGCTTGACGCCGAAGCCGATGTGGCGCTGCTCGTCGGCGGCGATGTTCCGCATGCCCTCGCTGAACGCTGGCAGCTGCTCGCGCTCTTCGAGGTAGCCGCAGATGAAGTGCTGTCCAGGCTGGGCCAGGGCCGCCTCGATCACGATGTGGTACAGCGTCACCGCGGCCGCGAGTTTCGCCGGCGAGCGGTCCGCGCGCAGTTCGTCGGCCATCCGGTCGAGGCGATCGAAGATCCGGCGGAAGCCCGGCGTGAGCTGGGGCTTGATCGCTTCCAGACCGCTCGCCATCGAGCCGCTGCCGATCCCGCACACCTCCTGCATGAAGCGCTTGAAGAACACGGCGTGGCGCGCCTCGTCCACCTGCTGCGTGGCGAGGAAGTACTTCTGCTCCTCGAGCGGCGCCGCGTCGATGTACGGGGAGAGGTTGTCCGCGACGGCGTCCTCGCCCCAGAAGAAGAGGTTGTAGTTCCAGACCGCCGCCTGGCGTTCGAACTCGGTGAAGTTCTCGCGCCACTGCCGTGCGTCCTCGGTGAAGTCGAGCTCGGTCGCCGACCAGTTGCCGCGCTCCCAGCGCGCGTACAGGTCCTCGTAGGAGATCGCGTCGGTCGGGAGGCTGCCGAGCGAGGCGCCTGCCGCCGGTGCCTGGGGCTTCTCTGCGGTGGCCATCGTCTGCTCCTGTCTTGCGGGACCCGGGCTGATAATGAACGTTATCGGAATAGCGTTTGCTCTGTCAAGTACGATTGGGTGATGGCGACCGCCCGCCTGACCCGCGAACAGAGCAAGGCGAACACGCGCGAGCGGCTCCTCGCCGCAGCGCGCCGGGTGTTCGCTCGCAGCGGCTTCCATGGCGCCTCGGTCGAGGAGGTCGCCTCGGAGGCCGGCTTCTCGACCGGAGCCCTCTACTCGAACTTCGACGGCAAGGAGGATCTCTTCCTCGTCCTCATGGAGCGCGAGATCGACGAACACGCGCGCGAGATCGCCGACGCGGTGAGCGCGCGATCCTCGGTCTCCGAGCGTGCTCGCGGCGGAGCTCAGCAGTGGATGACGATGATCGAGCGCGAGCCCGAGGTGCTGTTGCTGTTCATGGAGTTCTGGGCCTACGGCGTCCGCGACGCCGGCGTGCGCCCGAAGGTGGCCGCGCGCTTCGCTCAGGTGCGTGAGCTGCTGACGCGGCTGATCGCAGACAGCGCGCTCGAGTTCGATCTCGAGCTGGACATCCCGGCCGAGCAGCTGGCCGTGGCGATCGATGCGCTGGCCGACGGCATCGCGCGCCAGAAGCTCGCCGACCCGGAGGCCGTCCCCGACGAGCTGATGGGGAGAGTGATCGCCCTGCTGCTCGCGGGCGCTACGCGACCGGCAGGCACAGGCACGCGTAGTGAACCGTGAAGCAGCGGCGCGCGAGGGCAGGCGCGAGCCGGTGCAGAGCCGCCCGCAGCGCCCACTTGGCAGTCGCGGCCGCACGGTCAGGGACGCCCGAGGCGAAGAATCGGTGGACCTCGAGCGGCAGGGGGTCCTCGAGGTCGTAGGCCACCGCGAGCCCCGCTCGCGAGACGATCTCCGACACCGCCTGCCGGTCGAGCTGCTGGAGGTGACCGACCTCCGCGGCGTGCTCTCGCTTGCCAGCCCGGCGGGCCGAGATGTTGGCCTCGAGCGGAACCTCGACCACGACCGCGCGGCAGGCGCGCGCGACCTCCGCCAGCAGTGCCGCGGGCTCCGCCACATGCTCGAGCACGTGAGACAGGATGCCTAGGTCGTAGGCGCCGTCCGCCGCCGGCACCCGGGACCCGTCATAGAGCTCGACCGACGCGATCTGCGGACGCTCTCGGGCGATCGACACCGCCGACGGGCTTATCTCCAATCCGTGCAGCCGTCCGCCGAACCGACGGCCGTGAAGCTCGCTCAGGAGCGCGCCGTCGCCGCAGCCCACCTCGAGGGTGCTCGCCGGACGTAGCCCTCCGCGCTCGCACAGCGCGATCGCGTGGTCGGCCTTGCCGAACGCCCCAAGCGCGCGCCAGCGCGCGTACAGAGCCGCCTCGGAGGGGGTCTTCGAGTAGGCCTGCTCGTAGAAGCGGACAAGCTCGGCTGAGTCTGCCATGGCGGGGATTATTGTGCTCGCGATGACGAGGAACCTCTTGGCGCGCCTGCGGGAGGCTCCCTCGACTCTGCCGGCCCTCGGCGCCGTGGCCCTGTTCATCGCCTGGGCGACCGATCAGGCGGGCTACCCCCTGACGCACTGGGCCCCCGGCGCGCTGGTGGTGCTTGCGCTCCTGGCGATCGTCTTCGCCGCCGCCGGGCTGCGCCGGCGCGAGATCGCGCCCGCAGTGCGCGTCGCGCTCGCCTGCCTGGCCGGCTACACGGCGTTCAGCTTCCTCTCGATCCTCTGGGCGAAGGTCCCCGGGGATGCATGGGAAGGCGCCGACCGGACGCTGCTGTATCTGGCTGTCTTCGCCCTCTTCGCCGCCTGGCGCCAGAGCGGCTGGAGCGCGGCGCTGCTGCTCGGGACCTGGACGCTCGCGATGATCGGCCTCGCCTTCTACGTGGCGCTGCATCTCGACGCGGCACCCGAAGCGGAGCTCCTGCGCCTGATTCCGAGCGGGCGACTCGTGTATCCCAGCGGCTACCCGAACGCGAACGCCGCCGAGTGGCTGATGGCGTTCTGGCCCGCGGTCCTGTTGGCTCGCAGCGAGCGCCTTCCGTGGGGGCTGCGCGGGGTGCTGGGCGGGGGCGCCGTGCTGCTCGCGGAGGTCGCGCTGCTCAGCCAGAGCCGGGGATCGCTGTACGCCACCCCGGTCGTGCTCCTGCTCGTCTTCGGCCTCGTGCCCCGTCGATTGCGCACGTTCGCCGTGCTCGTCCCGATCGCTGCGGCGACGGGCGCCGCTGCGCCGTTTGTGCTGCGCGTCGGCAACCACCAGAGCAATGTCGGCGTGGTGCCCTCGACGCTGCACCACGCGGTCGTGATCAGCTTCGTGGCCGCCGCCGTCGCCGGCCTCGCGATCGCGGCCGGCGCTGCGGTCGAGGCTCGCGTGCAGCTCTCCACCGGCTCCACTGCTCGCCTGCGCAGGGGGCTCGGAGGCCTCGCGCTGGTGACGCTCGCCCTGATCATCGTCGGTGGGCTCGTCGCGGCGGGAAACCCGGTCACCCGCCTCGAACACGGTTGGAACAGCTTCAAGGGCGGCTACGGCGCCAACAGCCACAGCGGCAGTCGGCTGGTGAGCGGGCTGGGCAGCAACCGCTACGACTTCTACCGGGTGGCGCTCGACGAATTCCTCGCCCACCCAGTGGCGGGAATCGGCGCCGACAACTTCCAGCAGCAGTATCTGGCGCACGGACGCAGTGAGGAGACCCCGCACTACCCACACAGCGTCGAGCTGCGGACGCTCACCCAGACGGGACTGATCGGCGCGCTGCTCGCGCTGCTCGGCATCGGCGCCGCGCTGCTCGCCGGGCTGAGGGCGTGCCGGGCACCGCCAGAGCCCTCGAGCGGCCACCTTCGCTCGGACGTCGCCGCGGCCGCCCTCGCCGGCTTCGCCTACTGGGCCGTCCACGGCTCCTTCGACTGGTTCTGGGAGTTCGCGGGACTTGGTGCCCCTGCGTTCGCGATGCTCGGGATCGCCTGCGCGCTCGCACCAGCGCCTTCGCCGAGCGGCGCGCCGGCGCCCGGCTCCGACGCCCCGCGATCGCCCGCGACGGGGAGTTGGGCGCTCCGGCCCCGCCCGTTGGCGGTCATCGGCGGCGTCATCATCGCCCTCGCCGCGACGGCCTCCCTCGCGGCGCCGTGGCTGAGCCAGAGGGAGATACAGAGCGCCACGAGCGTCTGGACGCGGGCACCCGCACAGGCGTACGCGCGGCTCGACGAAGCAGCGCGCCTGAACCCGCTGAGCGACGAGGCCTACCTCCTCTCGGGCAGCATCGCGCTGCGCTACGGGGAACTGAGGCGCGCGGACCGCGAATTCTCGCTCGCGCTCGAGCGGACGCCCGGAGACGCCTACGCGACGCTCGAGCGGGGGGCGATCGCCTCGACCGAGGGGCGGCGCCGCCAGGCGCTGAAGCTGCTGGACGCGGCCATGCGGCTGAACCCGCGCGACCAGCTCACGCGCCAGGCTCTGGCGCTCGTCCGCGCGGGAGGCCGGGTCAGCGTGCAGGACCTCAACCGCTCGATCCTTGTCAAAGCTCGCCAGCTCGGATGAACTTGCAGATTTATCTCGCTATGGCGGCAATTTTGCTCGACAGCGGGGCCAAGCTTCGATAGCTTTTGGGGCAGGTCCTCGTCAATTCGTCGAGCGCGGCACCATTGGGCTCACGAATTGTCATCGGGGGGAGGTCCGGGCAAGGCTGACACATGGTCGTGTTGGAGCCCCTGCTCGAACCAGAGGAAGCCGAACATAGGGCAAGGAAGCAATGAACAGTCGTCGCAAGATCATCTTGATAACCGCGCTCGCCGCGCTTGTCCTGGCTGTCGCGCCTTCGACGGCGCCCGCCAGCTCGCTCCTGAGCGGATACGGAGGCCCTGGCCAGGGAACCCAGGCGATCCTGGGCTCGGGACTCGTCGGCGGGTCCTCCGGGGGCGGGGGCGGATCCGCTGGCGGCTCCAGCGCGGCGCCGGCGAGCAGCGCCGGGGCGACCGCCACGGGCGCCACCGGCTCGGGCCCGGTCGGCCATTCGTTCGCGCACCACGCGAACCGTGCGGCGCAACCGAGCACCGGCGGCTCATCGGCTGCAGGCTCCGGCCTGCTCGCGCACGTGCCGGCCTCGCCCGTCTCGGCGGGAGGCTCGGGAGTTCTGGGGCTCTCCTACGTCGCGCTGCTGATCGGACTCCTGGCGCTCTCTGCAGTGCTCTTCGCCGGCCTACTTGTCAGGGGACTTGCGCGGACTGGGGGGACACGTTCGCATGTTGGTAACTAAAGGCATCGGGCTCAGGACCCGACCTAAGAGGGGAATCGGGCACGTCGGCGGACTCCGTGCCGTCCCCCGACACTCGTCGCCATGGACAGCACTCAGGTAACCCAACAGACTTCCACGACGCTGCCGCTGCGCAGCGAACTGATCCACGGCGCACCGGAGCCCGAGGCGCTGCGCCGGAACATCTTCCGCGGCCCGCTGCAATGGGCCCTGGAGGGGCCGGGCTGGGCGATCATCCGTCCGACGGTCGATCTGCTGCTGCTCTACGCGGCCGTGGTGACCGTCATGGGCGGCTTCTCCGCCGCGATCCACCCACGCCCGCTGCGCGCTCCGCTGCTCCTGCTTCCGCTGCTGGTGGGTGCGCTCTTCTACGTGCGCGGCCTGTATCGCCCACGCCTGCGGGTGCTCGTGCTCGACGGCGTCGTTCCGATCGTCAGCGCCGTCTCGATCGCGATCATCGTGGTATCGATGATCGGCCTGTACGCCAACGGCCATGCTCCGCCGCAGTGGCTCGGCGTGCGGACGTGGCTCGTAGCGCTGCTGGCCGTCTGCACGGGACGTGTCCTGCTGTCCCTCGCCCAGCGTTGGGCGCGAGCGAACCGCCTCGTCGGCAGGCCGGTCCTGATCATGGGCGCCGGCATCGTCGGCGCCCAGGTCGCGCGCCGGCTCGAGAACCATCCCGAGTACGGCATGTCCCCGATCGGCTTCCTCGACGAGGACCCCCCATCGGTCGCCGAGGTCGGCGGCCGGCCGCTGCCCGTTCTCGGGAGCGTCGAGGACCTCGCCGAGACAGTCGAGAAAACGGGCGTCAAAAGCCTGATCGTCGCCTTCTCCTCGGCCGCAGACGCGCGCGTCAGCCGCCTGATCCAGCACTGCCAGCAGCTCGGCGTCGAGGTGTCCGTGGTGCCACGGATGTTCGACACGATCAACGACCGTGTCAGGTACGACACGGTCGGCGGGCTGCCGCTGATGACCTTCTCGGCGGTCGACCTCAAAGGCTTCGAGTTCGCCGTCAAGCACGCCCTCGATCGGGTTCTCGCGGCCACGCTGCTGATCGTCATCTCGCCGCTGATCATCGGCGTCGCGCTTGCCGTTCGCCTGAGCTCGCCGGGCCCGGTCTTCTTCCGCCAGCGCCGCGTCGGCAGGGACGGGACCGTGTTCGACCTCTTCAAGTTCCGCTCGATGCGCCTCGACCCGGCGCAGGGCCCCTCCAGCGAGGAGGACGTGACCGCGCTCGACTTCCTGCTCAACGGCGACACCGCCCCCGGCGGAGTGGAGGGCGACGACCGCCGCACGCCCGTCGGGCGAGTGCTGCGGCGCTTCTCATTCGATGAGCTTCCCCAGCTCTTCAACGTGCTGAAGGGCGAGATGAGCCTCGTCGGACCGCGGCCGGAGCGCCCCGAGTTCGTCGAGCTCTTCCGACAGGACATCGCCCGCTACGGGGATCGCCACAGGGTCAGGTCCGGCATCACCGGATGGGCCCAGGTCCACGGGCTGCGCGGGCAGACCTCGCTCGCCGAACGCGTCGAGTGGGACAACTACTACATCGCCCACTGGTCGCTCGGCCTGGACGTCAAGATCCTGGCGCTGACGCTCGTAGCGATGTTCCGCGAGGCCGAGTAGCCTCGGCCCGGGCCGGGGTGATCAGTTCGAGGCCTGGGCGAACCTGCCCGGGCCGGCCCACCACTGAAAGACGCGCGCCCGAAGGCCTCCGGTCCCCAGGACCGCAGGCAGCGCGATCGAGTAGCGGTCGAAGCGATCGAGGGTGAACAGCGCGCGAAAGCGCAGCTGCGCGCCCTGGAACACTTCCAGCTGCATGATGTCCCCGACCGGGGCGGAGCCGCTCACCACCGTCTGCGAGCCTGCCCGACGCAGGGACACCGTGATCGGGCTGGGGCTCGCGAACGGGTCGGCGAGAGCGCTCGACAGCGCACCGAAGGACGGCTTGCGCGAGCCGGCGCTCCTGAGCACGCCGAACTGTTCGCTGCGGGAGTCCTGCAGGTTGTAGACGACCTCGGCGGCGATGTATGGCGTGCGAGCCAGCGAGCGGAGCATGTCGGCCATGTTGAGCGCCTGGACGCCGGGCGTCACGCAGGCCTGTTCCTGCTCGCTGCTGTGCCGCGGGTAGCAGCTCGTCCAGCCGAACTCGTCGAGCCACAGGGGCGTGTTGTCGCCGTTTTCCAGCTGGACCTGGTGGATCGCCCGGACGGCGGTCAGCGTCAGCGTGTAGTAATGGACGGCAAGCCCGTCGTAGAAGCCCTTGATGCCCGCTGCGTAGAGCGCGCGCAGGAAGACTCCGTTCGATCCGACGAGCGATCCTCCCAGCACGGGAACCTGTGGATTGGCCTGCTTGATCGCCCGGTAGGCGGCCCTCAGGATCACCGCGTAGCGGGCCGCCTTGTGGGGCCCGGCGAAGTACAGCTGATTGATCTGGTCCGGCTCGTTCCAGACTTCGATCGCGGCGAGCTGCCTGCCGTATCGCTGCGCCAAGAAGGCGACGAAGCCGGCGTAGTCCGATGCGTGCCGCGGCGGCCAGGCGTTGGCGCGCGCGGCACGTCGCGGGTTGCATCTGCGCAGCACCGGCGCCGGCGCCGATGAGGCCCAGCAGGGCGTGCTGTCGACGAGGACGATCACGCGGATGCCGGCGGCCGAGGCCGCGGCGAAGAGGCGGTCCATCCCTCTCAATGCCGTCTGATCGACCGTCGCGTTCGTCGGCTCGAAGGTCGACCAGGCGGCCTCGACGCGGACCAGGCGCGCATGCAGCTTCTGCGCCGCGTCGATCTCCGCCTGCGCATGGGGGCCGTCGGCGACGTTGGTCGGGCTCGCGATGTTGACCCCGCCGAGCGGGGCGACAGGCGCGCTCGCATGTCCCCTCGCCGCGCTCTGAGCGGCGGCGGGCCACGCGGGCCACGAGGCGACCGCGAACACGGCGGCAAGCGCCGCGAGCGACCGCAAGAGGCATCCTGCCGCTCCCTTCAGGCATCCAGCCATCCGCGCAGCATAGTCGGCGCTTCCCGGCCCCGCGCCAGAGATCATGCAGGATCGGACGAGCGAATCGGCGTGCGGGGCCCGTGCGGTGACAGGGGCGTGGTGTGGCGCACCGCCGGTACGCTGTCGAGAGTCATGTCGCCGACCTGGATCTGGATGCAGATTGCGATCATCGTCTTCGTCGTGGCCGGCATGATCATCGCGATCACGAAGCTTGCCTAGCGGCCGCGCTGCCACCAGCGTCCGCCCGCGGGCGTGTCAATCTGCGCGTCGGGCGGCGGGTCTGGGATGTCGCTCCCGGCCAGGATCGCGCTGGGTACGGTCTCGGTCAGCCAGTCGGCGAGCCGGGTCAGGCCGGCCTGCTCGAGCTCGGCCGCGATCGACGGCGGGCGGTGGGCGTGGTCGTGGGCGTCGGAGGCGACGTTGTGCACCATCTCCGCACGGAGCATCTCCTCGGCGAAGCGCCGCACCTCGCGGCCGAAGACCCCCGTGAGCGATCCGGCGGTGATCGAGGTCACGACTCCGGCGTCCACCAGCGTTTCGAGCAGCCGCGGTTCGCGATGGAAGATCGGGCAGCGCTCGGGATGTGCGAGCACGATCCCGTGCCCGCGACGCTGGAGGTCGAGCACGATCGGTCCGAGCCGGGCGAACTGCTTCACGAACGGCGGCTCCACCAGCAGCCATGGACCGCCGCCGAGGCCGAGCCTCGACAGCTCTGCGTCGGCCAGCTCGCCGACGCGGGTGAGCGCGACCTCGGCGCCGCCGCGTATCTCGAGCGGCACGCCCTCCGAGCGCAGCCTGACGTTGAGCTCGTCGACAAGCCCGGCGATCGTGGCGGCATCGTTGTGAAAGCGTGGGTTGACGTGGGGTGTGGCGACGATCAGCCGCGTTCCCCAAACCGCGGCGGTCCGCGCGATTGCCACCGACTCCTCGAGCGTCGCCGGCCCGTCGTCGATTCCGGGCAGCACGTGGCAGTGCAGGTCGATCACACTCGAACCATAGGCGAGCGCCGGCCCTCCTCGGCGAGGCTCGGGCGTGCCGGGACGGCGCGGGGCGCTCGCGGCGAGGCTCGGGCGCCGGTCACGCGGGCCGGATATGATCCGCGCGTTGACTGCAGCGGCTGGGTACGCAAGCGGCCAAGGGGAGGTTCATGTTCAAATCGATCGTGGTTGGCACCGATGGCTCCGATACGGCGGCCCAGGCGGTGCGCCAGGCCGTTGACCTCGCCCGCTCGGTGGGTGCGAAGATCGAGCTCGTGAGCGCGTACGAGCCTGTGCCGGCCCAGCGACTCGCCCAGGAACGCCGCGAGGCGCCGGAGGACCTGCAGTGGGCCATCAGCCCGCGCGAGGACGTCGACGCGACGCTCGAGAAGGCGGCAGCCGTCGCCAGCGAGGCGGGCGTCGCCGCCGAGACCTATGCGCGGCAGGGGGACCCGGCCGACGCGATCCTCGACGTCGCCGAAGAGCAGGACGCGGATCTGATCGTCGTCGGCAACAAGGGCATGACCGGCGCCAAGCGCTTCCTGCTCGGATCCGTGCCGAACAAGGTCTCCCATCACGCTCCCTGTTCGGTTCTCATAATCCGCACGACGTGACGCGCCCCGGCGAGTGGCGATCAGCCCCGCCGTGCCCAGGGGTTGCTCGACTCGGTCAAGCCACAGCCGAGTGATTCCCAGACTGCGCCGGCGCCTCGGGATCGCCGCCGATCCACGGACGTGGGCCGCGATCGGCGGGGACCAGCGGTGGCGCGCAGCGGGATCCTGCCCGGTCCCTGACCCGCGCGATCACCCCCACCGGCGCTCCACCGTGCGCTGGCCGTTGCGCTACGAGCATCCGGTGGCCGCTCCCTTCGTGCAGGCCATCAGGGGCGGTCTGCGGCTGGTCGCGACGGTCGAGGACGCCGAGATCGCGCAACCGTACCCGGGGATCGTCCTGATCGAGGTCGACCAGGGGCTCAGCCCGCGGCGCGTGGCGATCGACTACTACGACCTCACGCACGTCAATCCCGAGTGCGCGGCCGCGGTCGACACGTACTTCAAGTTCCAGTACCGGCGGGGCGGCTACGCGGACTTCCCGAACGTGAAGCCCGGTGGCTACGTCACCGACAAGCCCTTTCTGTACGCCCACTGGTGTCGCCTTCGCCGCTTGCGCCAGCAGGCTTCGCCGAGCGCGGAGGTCTTCGGTCGCTTCGGCCTGAGATTCGGCGGTCCCGCCAGGGAGGCCGCGATCGGGCTCCTGCGGTCCGACCGGCGGATCGCCTATTCCGGGGGCACCCGTAGGACCCATCACACGCGCTACCTGCGGGAAATGGCGCGTGCCCGCGTGTGCCTTGACCTGCCGGGCCAGGGTCCGCTGTGCTGCCGGCTCGTCGAGGGCCTCGCGATGGGTTGCCTGATCGTCGCGCCCAGGCACGCCGCGGAGATGCCCACCGAGCTCCGCGACGGCGTCGAGATCGTCTACTGCGAGGAGGATCTCAGCGATCTCCCCGAGCTGTGTCTCGCCTACGCCCGCGACGACGCGCGGCGCGCCCCGATCGAAGCGGCGGCCGCGCGCTACTTCGACGAGCATCTGCACCCGTTGCGAATCGCCGAGCGTTACCTGCGCGTGATCGGCGGCGGCGCCCCCCAGGAGTCCTCGGCCGCCTTTGCCGCGCCCGCGCAGCGCCCAGGCGGCGGGCCTGAGCGGGCGCCGGCGGCCTAGCCCTCTTGGCGAGCTCGCCGACGCGCCAGCAGCCGCTCGGCTCCGGCGACCAGTTCACGCGTAGTCCGTGGGGCGACGATCGCAAGCAGGCCGAGGTAGACCGCAGCGCCGAGAACCGCCTCCGCCGCCACCAGCAGCAGGCCGACCACCGTCCCGCGTTGGTCGGATCTGACGAGAAAATGCTCCAGCAGGAAGAGTCCACCCGCCATCAGCACCGCCGCCGTCGCCGGCGGCCAGATCTCGCGCCAGAGCCGGTGGAGCGGTATCTCGAGGGCGCGGCTCATGCCCCATATCGCGTACGCCGCCACGCCGATCGCGCTCACCGACATGCCGATCGTCACTCCGATCAGGCCGAAGGTCACGAGCGCCGCCACGGAGATCGTCGTCAGCACGAGCGACAGCCCATGCATGCGGGGCAGCATGTCGGGGCGTCCGTAGGCCTTCCACGCCTCGCTCGCGAGCGAGTCCAGCGAGAGCGCCGCGCAGTAGCCCGCGAGCGCCATCGCGCCATAGCCCGCCTGCCTCCAGGTGGCTCCGAAGAGCAGCACCACAGCCGGCATGCCGAGCGGCACGAGCAGCATCCCGATCGGGAAGCTGGTCGCCGAGACCCAGCGCAGCGAGCGCAGCACCGCGGTCTGGAAGCGCTCCTTGTCGGTCGCGATGCGCGCGAACGCGGGCAGCAGCACGTAGCCCCCGACGTTCACGAGCGCCCGCAGCGGCTGCGATGCGACGCGGAAGGAGTAGGTGAACTGGCCGAGCGCGCCCGTGCTCGCGAAGCGGCCGAGGGCGAGCACGGGGATTTCCGTCGTCACCCTGCGGATGAACTCCGCGCCGACCACCGAGCGTCCGTAGCGCGCGAGCTCTCTCCAGGTGGCCAGCGACGCGAGCCGCGGCCGCGGGATCCAGCCCGCGAAGACCCATGCCGCGCTGACGTTGACGATCGACATCGCGTAGGTGCCGATCACGAGCGACCAGACGCCGAGGCCCAGGGCCGCGGCCGTGATCGATCCGGCGGCAAGCGCGGTGATGCTGAGGGGGTCGATGATCACGCGCCGGAAGAAGGAGAAGCGGCGCTGGAGGTGGGCGTCCGGGACGACCGCGGTGAGCCGCAGGAACATCGTGGCCGCCATCACCGCGGCCACGTTTCCCGCCGTGTGGCTGTTGAAGAACAGCGTCACCAGCGGCGCGGTCGCGAGACCGAGCAGCGTCAGCAGGACCCCGCCGGCGGCCGTTGCCAGAAACGCCGAGTTGAATGCCTCCTCGAGGTTCTCGCGGCGGTGGATGAGCGCCGCGAGCATCCCGGACTCGCCGACGATCGTGCCGACGCCCGCGACGATCGATCCTGCGGCGAACACGCCGAACTCGGCGGGTTTGAGGAGCTTCGCGAGGACCAGGTAGGTCGCGAAGGTGAGGATCTGGCTGGAGCCGTAGCCCGCGCCTGCGAAGCTCGCGCCGCGCAGCACCACCCGGGCCAGGCCCGGCGGTTGCACGTCGGTGGGCTCGACGCTCTCGCTCAGAGCGATGACCCCGTCCGGGCGGACGAGCCGGTCGCCCCGGCGGACCGGCTAGTAGCTGGCAAGCCAGTCACGCAGGGCAGCCTCGTCCTCGGGCGCCAGATCGGCTTCGCCGCCGGCCCCCCGTCGCAGCCGCAGGTGCCGGAGCGCAGCGCCGATGATCTGGGCACGGTGGGGATTGCGCAGCAGCAGGCGTGAGGTCGCGCCCAGAAGCTCGCCCGGGCTGCGCCTGTGGATCGCGTCGATCGAGACCTCGCACAGCTGGACGCCCCGGCGACGCGGCAGGCACGCGGCGAGCCGCTGATCCTCGTCGGCCATCACCTCGATCCGCCGTTCATCGACGGGAGACATCGCCGGCGACCAGCGGTTTCCACCGTGGCGGCGGTGGACGCAGACGACCTCGCCGACATACGCAGGCTGGCCGCGCCGCGCCAGCGACAGCCAGAACGCGTGGTCCTCGGCATAGACCATCTCGGTGTCGAAACCGCCCTGCTCGAGGGCGATCTCGCGGTTCACGAGCGCGCCGCCGGAGGGAATCGAGTTGCGCGCGAACAGGCTGCAGAGGAGGTCTTCGCGCTCGACCCGCGTCGGCCTGATCACGCCTTCGGGTGTCCAGCCCTGCTCGCCCCGCGTGGCGACGAGGCCGTTGCCGAAGGCGAACGGCGCCTCGGGCTTTGCCGTCATGGCCGTCTGCAGGCGCTCGAGCGCGCGCGGATGCAGCAGGTCGTCGGAGTCGATGAAGGAGACGTAGGCGCCCGCGGCGGCCGACAGGCCGGCGTTGCGCGCCGCCGACGGTCCCCAGCCTCCCTGGGCGTTGCGCAGATGAACCGCGCCCACCGCGCGAATCACCTCCTCGGTGTCATCGGTCGAGCCGTCGTCGGCCACGATCACCTCGCTCGCCGGCACCGTCTGCTCGGCGATGCTCCGCAGCGTCTGTTCGAGGAGCCTGGCGCGATCCTTTGTCGGGATCACGACCGAGACGCCCGGATTTGAGCTTTGCGTGGGGAGTCTCGGCATCGGCGAACTGGCTGTTGCGGATCGGCCTGGCTCGGGTCCGGCTGCCGCGCGCCTGGGCGGCAACTATAACCGCCGTCCCGGACCGCGCGGCGGGCGTCGCGGGATCGCCAGATCAGATCGGCGAGGACACATAACGTCGACAAAATCCCACGTTTTCCGGCGCTTTGAGCGCGTGGGTCCCACAAACGTCCAACGAATCTTGCAGGACTGGCGGCCCCCTCCCGGGCTTCCGATGCACCGCCTGTAAGCCGGGCGATCGCTTGCCCGGAGACCGGCGCCAGGCAGTCGTCGTGCCGGCGAGTGAATTCGAGCGGGCGACGCCCGGGCTGCAACGAGAGGTGATTCGCGATGCGATCATCGACACGCGCTGTGCTTGCCATGCTGACGTGCACCTGGGTTCTGGTCGCGCCATGCGTCGGATCCGCCGAAACCGTGGGTCACTACGACTCGGCGACCACGACTCCTGCGCGCTTCGCCAACGCTCAGCTCTCGGCGCAGCGCAACTCCTACATCGACCTGCAGGCCTGGGAAGCCGGGAAGGCCGCGGAACTGAAGGCCGCGAACCCCAACCTCAAGGTGCTCGTCTACCAGAACCTCGGCGCGATGTCCGAAGGGGTCGGCCCGGGCGGCCTCAGCTCGAGCGGCGTGAACTTCGCAGAAGCGAACACGGCGCACCCCGACTGGTTCCTCAAGGGCGGCGGTGGCGAACGGCTCGCCTTCGAAGACTTCAAATGGCTCTGGGCCGCCGATGTCGGCAACCCGGAATATCAGCGCCAGTGGGCGGCGAACGTGGTCCGCCTGCTGAACAGCGGTCCGTGGGACGGCGTGATGATGGACGACACGAACACGACCAACCGCTACCACTTCAGCTCCGTGTCGAAGGTCGCGCAGTACCCCAACGACGCCGCATACCAGCGCGCGGTGCGCTCGATGCTCGAACGCGTCGGCCCGGCGATCCAGGCGGCCGGCAAGCTCGCGATCCCGAACATCGGGTCCTGGAGCGAATATCCCGGCGTGGCCAGGGAATGGCTGCCGTACCTGAGCGGCGGCATGGACGAGATGTTCCTGAAATGGTCGAAGTCAGCCGGCCAGGGTTACCGAGGCGCTCACGAATGGGAATCCCAGGTCGGCGAGATCGCGGCGACGGAGTCGCTCGGCAAGCACTTCATAGCGATCACGCAGGCCGAACCCAGCGACACGCAGGGCGCTCGCTTCGGCTGGGCCTCCTCGCTGCTCGCCGGCAACGGACACACCGTCTACATGGCCTCCAACGGGCAGCTCGGCCAGGAAACCTGGCTGGGCGACTACGAAGCGCAGATCGGCACCCCGACGGCGGCGGCGACCGCGCTCGGCAACGGCGCCTGGCAGCGCACCTTCAGCGGCGGCCTGGTCGTCGTCAACCCGACGACCTCGACGGTGCAGGTGAGCTTCGGCGGCGCCTACTCGGGCGACGGCCTGGAAGGCGCCACGGGCGCCACGCTCGGCCCACACGGCGCCCTCGTCCTGACACGTTCGGGCTCCTCCGCGGTCGCTGGAACCGTGGCTCGCTCGGCGTCGCTCGGCCCCGGGCTGATGCTGATGGCCTCGCGCTTTCAGCCCGTCAGCGGGTCCCAGCGCGCCAGGGCGTCACATCACCGCCACGCACGCTGCCGGCGCATCAGGGTCAGCGCCCACCGCCGCCACCCGCGCGTCGCGCGGATCCTCTGCGCCCGGACTTTCACCAGGCGCTCCGGGCCTCACTCGCGGCGCCCAACGCGCCTCGCGAGCATCCGCTCGTAGAGCTCGGAGATCGTCTGCGCGTTGCGCTCGGCCGTGAAGCGCTCCTGCACTCGCGCCCTGGCGGCGCGCGCACGGGAGCTCGTCTCGGCGGTCTGCGTGCACGCCAGCTCGATCGCGCGGGCCAGAGCATCGGCGTCGCCCGCCGGGACCATGCGCGCAACGCTGTCATCGGCGATCTCCGGGATGCCGCCGACCGCGCTCGCCACCACGGGCACGCCGCCGGCCATCGCCTCCAGCAGCGACAGCGGCGCGTTCTCCATGTAGGAGCAGATCACGTACAGACGCAGGCTCGCAAGAGCCTCCGCCGCCGGCCGGAAGCCGGGCCACTGCATTTTGCCGTCGAGCCCGAGCTGGCGTGAGAGCGCCTGCAACGAGCCGGCGCACGAGCCCGTGCCGTAGGACGCGAAGCGCCACTCGGGATGGCGCTCGGCGAGCTGCGCCGCCGCCCGCAGGAAGGTCTCGAGACCCTTCACCGGCTCGAGCAGGGAGACGGTCCCGATCAGCTCGCCGCCGCCCAGCTCGTCCTCCGGCAGCTCGATCCCGTTGGGGACCACGACGACCTTGTCCCTCGGGTAGCCGACGCGCGCGATCAGGTTCTCGGCGACGGCCTGCGAGGGAACGATGATCGCGTCGCTGCGGGCGCTGAGCGCCGCGTCCAGGCCGCGGTAGAGGAGCGTCGCGCGCAATCCCGGATGCTCGGGGCCGACCGGCGGCGGCAGGTAGGGCTCCGGCAGGCCGTGGGTCGTGTAGATCCGGACACCCCGACGCGAGGGACGCGGGCCGAGCCTCGTCCACAGGCCTGCTCGCCGGTCGTGGGCGTGGATCACCTCCGCGCCGCGTGCCAGGCGCCAGACGCGTGCGGCGCCGGGGGCGTCGCGCTGGTGGCGCATGGGCGCGACCTCGGCGCGCACCCCGTCGACCGCGAAGCGTTCGGCCAGCTGCGCGTTCGCGCACGTCACCAGCACCGTCCAGCCGGCGCGCGCGAGACCGCGAGAGAGCAGGAGCGCCTGCTCGATCGGGCCTCCCCGCTCGAGCGACGTGACGAGGACGACCCTCACCGCGTCGGGGCGGGGACCACGCGCCCAAGCTGGACCGCCGGCTCGTCCCCGGCGCCGGCGGCCGACCGCAGCGGGGGGGCGCTTCGCGCCAGCACGACCGCCAGCCCTCCGAGCAGCCACAGCGGCGACGCGAGCTCCTCGCTGAGGAAGGTCGCCGAGACAATGGCGATCACGAGCGAGGCCTGGAGCGCCGTCGCCAGCCTGCGCAGGTCGCGGTCATCATCCTCCCTCGCGCGCACCTGCACGCGGCGGAGGATCACCCATGTGGTCGCCAGATACGCGATGAACAGGAGCAGCGCCGGGAGCCCCTCCTCGGAGAGGATCTCGAGGTAGCTGTTGTGGGTCACCGGGTGTTCGAGCAGACCCGCACCCGCGTTGTTGGTCAGGAGCGGCGTCGCTTCGGTCGGGAAGCGCCCGGGCCCGACGCCCGTCAGCGGTCTTTTCTCCGCGAGTTTGAGCGCGGCGCCCCAGAAGACTTCACGTGATTCGGTGTTGCTGTTCGCGACGTGGGCCTTCTGGTGCAGGGCGACGTCGATCAGCGGTTTCCAGAGCGTGAACGCGAGGATCACGACCACGATCGCGCTCACGACTCCGCCGAGAACGAGCCAGAACGGGATCCGGCGCGTGAGGATCCCCCAGATCACCAATGCGCCGATCCCGACCAGTGCTCCGCGCGAGAGCGTCGCCAGCATCGCGCCGGCGATCGCGACGAAGGCGATGCCCCAGAGCGGCCGCCGCAGTCGGTCGGCGCTCATCAGGTAGACGACGATCGGCAGGGTGCACGCCAGCAGGAAGGCGAAGTCGTTCGGATCCTGGAGCGGGCCGGCCGCCCGATAGTCTTTGCTGTGTTTCGTCACGAACAGGAACAGCGCGTAGATCGCCGCTGCCGTGACGGACGTCGCGAACCAGCGCATCGCCCGCCGAATCTGCGGGCGCCCGTCGACGAGCTGCACGACGAGGAAGAAGAAGACCACGAAAAGGGCCCACCGCACGAGCGCGATGGTGCTTTCAGAGGGGTCGTGCGCGGTGACGAACGAGACCCCGACCCAGAGGTAGAGCGCGGCGACGATGCCGACAAGCGCCGGAAGCTGGATCGGCGCGCGCCGGTCGCGGACGATCCGGAGCACGTAGGCGAGCAGCACGAGCGCGCCGATGCCCTTGACGGTCGAGAATTCAGCGCTCGGGTAGTGCAGCTTGTTCTCCCACGGAAGCGCGGCGATCATCGCGAGCAGCACGAGGTCGGGGCGCGTGGTGACGGCGACGATCCCCAGGCCGAGGGCCATCACGCCGATCGCGGCGAGCGGGATGCGGGCCGCTAGGAGGCCGAAGGCCAGGCCGAGCACGGCGGCGCCGACGAGCGCGCGCGTCTGCCGCTGCAGGACCGCAGCGCCCACAGCTTCACCCGTGGAGGATGGAGCCAGGCTGCGGCACGAACGACTGCCCGTAGCCGTATCCGCCGAACGTCTCCTCGTCGCGCTCGGCGAAGTTGAGGATCAGCCCCAGCGGGTTGGCCTGCGCGAAGCGCAGCTTCTCGATGACCGAGTTGACGGTCGCCGGACTCGTGCGATCGACGGCCACGACGACCAGCACGGCGTCCGCGTAGCGCGCGATCAGGGGCGCGTCGCTGACCGGTAGGACAGGGGGAGAGTCGATCAGCACGATGCCTCCGTCCTCGCGCAGCTCGCGCAGCACGGCCCGGAAGCGAACGTGCAGGATGTCGGGCGCGTTGGAGGGGATCAGCCCGCTCGTGAGCACCGAGACGTTCGTGAAGGTGGTCGGTTGGGGGCTCAGCTCGCTGTCGGGCAGGAGCAGCGCCGTCGACAGGCCGACCTTGTTCTCGAGCCCGAAGATGTCGTGCTGGCGCGGGTTGCGCAGATCGGCGTCGACGATCGTGATCCTGATCCCGATCTGCCCGAGGGCGACCGCGAGGTTCGCGACGATGGTGGACTTGCCGTGCCCGGCGCCCGCGCTCGTGATCTGGATCGTGCTCGGCTGCTCGTCGGTGAGCAGCTCGACGTTCGCGCGCAAAGCGCGGAACGCCTCGCGGACGAATTCATGCCCGGGCGCGTTCCAGATCAGCTGCGCCTGGCCTTTCGCGAGCGTCCGCTCGCGCGGGAGCCGCCCGATCACGGGCAGGCCCGTGAGCTGGGTCAGCTCGACGGGGTCCTCGACGGTGTTGCGGAAGCGGTCGAGCAGCAGCGCGTACAGCACTCCCGCGATCAGGCCGAGCAGCGCGGCGACCGAGATGATCAACGGTGGGCGCGGCTGCAGTGGCGTGAAGGACTCGATCGGTGGGTTGATCACGTTCGCGACGAGCAGCCCGTTGCCTTCGAGCGAGTGCACGAACGCCTCGGTGATGGCCCTCGCGGTTTCCTCGGCGCCGCGCGGGCTCGTGTCGGTGCCCTTGATCTGGAGGATCCCGCCGCTGGCGCCGGTCGACGTGTCGACGCTGCCGGGCACGCGGTGCCCGAGGATGCCGCCGGCGGCCAGCCGGATCTGCCGCGACTTCGCGACTTCGGCGTAGGTGGCGAGCAGCGCCGCCAGGTTTTCGGACGGGAGGAAGTTCTGGCCCTTGGCCGGGTTCGGCGTGAACGCGATCGTCGCGGTCGACTGGTAGCGCTTGGGCTTGGAGTAGGCGTAGGCGGCCGCCGCGACGATGCACAGCACGAAGACCACGGCAACGACGAGCCGGCGCCTCCATACGATGTCTACGAAGTCGCGGAAATCCATAACTCTTTGTCGGCGGCGCCGGAGAGAATCCTTAGCCCGGCGGCAAGGTGGGCCCCGCGGGCGCCGTCAGCGTCGGGGTAGGGGTTGTCGAGTCGCGCTCGTGCCATCCGGGCTACTGCGGGTTCGTCTCTGGAGGGGAGATCTCATGATAGACGCCGATCAGGCGATCGATCATGCCCTCGCGCGTGAACAGACGCTCCATGCGCCTACGCGCGGCCTCGCCCATCCCCCCGCGACGCTCCGGCTCCTCGAGCACCGCGATCAAGGCCCGCGCGAGCGGCTCGTCGGCTCCGGGCGCGACGAGCAGCCCGCTCTCGCCGTCGACGATCGCCTCGCCGATCCCGCCGACGTCGCTTGCGACGATCGCGCGCCCGACCGCCATCGCCTCGAGGATCACGTAGGGGAAGGACTCGGCGAGCGAGGGGTGCACGAACACGTCTGCGCCGCGCAGCGCGGCCAGGGGATCCTCGCTCGAGCCGAGAAAGTGCACCGACGCAGCGACGCCTCTTCGGCGCGCGCGGTTCCGGAGCAGCTCGAGCTCGGGTCCCTCCCCCCAGATCGCCACCTGCGCCTCCGGTTGACTCTCGAGCACGCCCGGCGTCGCGTCGATCAGAGTCTCGATGCCCTTGCCTGGACGCAGCTGGGTGAGCACGCAGGCGACCGGACCCCGCTCTCGCAGCTCGAGCATCCTCGGGTCGGTCGGGCCCGAGCGGACGGCGGAGATGCCGTTGTGGACGACCCTGATCCGCCGCTTGAAGCCGAGCGTCGCTCCCAGCCTCGCCTCGGCCTCGCAGACGCATACGACCCGGCTCGTGAGGGGCATCAGCGCCCGCTCGATCTCGCGGTAGGCGCGGCGGTGGTTGGCGCTCGTGAACCATCCCGCGAACGCGTACCCGTGCGGCGTGTAGAGAACCGGCATCCCGGGCCGCGATACGCCGGCGATCCTTCCCACGGCGCCGGCCTTGGAGCTGTGCGTGTGCAGGATGTCCGGTCGCGTGCGCCTCAGGATCGAGCCGAGGCGTCTCAGGGCGCCCAGGTCCTCCGCAGGTGAGATCGCGCGGTCGAGCCGCAACAGCAGATGGGTCACGCGCGGCGGCAGCCGCGACATCCCTCCCGGAGCCTCCGGGCCGCACAGGATGACCTCGTGCCCGCGCTCGGCGAGGGATTCGGCCAGATCCCTGACGTGCCGGCCGACGCCGCCGCCGGTCGGCTGGTAGAGCTGCATGATCCGGCTCATCCGGTCCGCAGCGGCTCTGAGGAGCAGGCCCGGACGCCGGGCGCAGCTTTGGACGGAGGGCCGATGCCATGGGGGCCGGCGCCTATCATCCGCACCGCATGAACGCTCCAGGCGCCAAGGATGCCCGCATCGGGGTTCTCACACTCGGGCTCTACGTCGGCACCTGCTACGGCGGCGCCGAGCGGGTCGCATACGATTTCGTCAAGGGCCTGGATCCCGAGCGATTCGCCGGTCACCTGTGCCTCGTGAACGCGCCTCCCCCCGACAGGCTCGAGGTCAACGAAGCCGACATGGCTGCGCTCGAAGAGCTCGGAGTCAAGGTTCACAGGCTGGAATGTAGATCTGTTCTGTCCAACGTCGCGTGGGGACGGTTGTACACGCTACTGAGGCGCGAATCGATCGGGATCCTCCACTCCCACATGCCCCGGGCGAGCGTTCCCGGAACGATCATCGGCAAGATCGCGCGCACGCCCGTGATCGTGAGCCACGAGCACACGTGGTCCTTCAAGGGCCGGCCGGTCCGCCGCTTCCTCGATCGCAACGTCGTGGCGCGCGGCAGCGACGTCGTGCTGGCGGTCTCCGAGCGCGACCGCGAACAGATGATCGAGGTGGAGCGGATGCGGGCCGATCGCATCAGGGTCCTTCCGAACGGGATCCCCGCTCCGGATGAGACCGGCGCGCGCGTGAGAGGCGAGCTCGGGGTGCCCGACGGGGTCGCGGCGATCGGGGCGGTCGGCAGGCTCTACGAGCAGAAGGGCTACGACGATCTGATCAGCGCGGTCGGGCTGCTCAAGCGCAGCACCGCGCAGCCGTTCCGCTGCCTGATCATCGGCCATGGCCCCGAAGAGGAGCGGCTGCAGGGCATGATCGACGCCCAGGGCCTCGCCGAGGACGTCCGCCTGGTCGGACGTCGCCAGGACATCGCGGACGTGATCCCCGCGCTCGACATCGCCGTGCTGCCCTCGAAATACGAGGGCAGCCCGCTGGCGATCCTCGAGTACATGGCCGGCGGTGCCCCGATCGTCGCGACCGAGGTGGGTGGCGTTCCGGAGCTGATCGAGGACGGCGTGCACGGGTTGCTCGTCAGGCCCGAAGATCCCGCGGCGCTCGCCGCCGGCATGCAGAGGCTGCTCGAGGACCGCGAGCTCGCCGCCCGGCTCGGCGCGGCGGCGAAGGAGCGCCAGCGCGCCAACTTCGACCTCGATGTCGTCGTCAGGCGCCTGGAAGATCTCTACCTCGAGCTCTATTCCTCCTCCCGCGCCGCGCCGCTGCGCGCGCCCGCGGCGGCCGACTCGCCCTCGAACGGCTGAGCTCCTAGGGCGAGGCCTCGCCGCCCGCTCGCCGGGAGCGAACCACCTCACGCAGCTGTTTGCTCGCCCTCCGGGCCACCCGCGCGGGAGCGCTCCTGAGCAGCGGCTCATAGCGATCGGTCAGCTTGAGCAGCACCACCGGCAACGGATCGGCGGCGCCGATCATCGCGCGCGTCATCTCGTAGCGCCCCCAGCTGCCCGAGCCGGTCGTCACGGCGGCGAGCATCCCGGCGTCCCGAGCCGCTGACACCGCCGCCGGACCGTAGCGACCGAACGGGTAGGCGAACGTCCGCACGCGCGAGCCGGTCATCCGCTCGAGGGCATCGCGGCTTTCGACGATCTCGCGCAGGCATGCGTCGTAGCCGAGCGTCGCCATGTCCGGGTGGGTCATCGTGTGCGCCCCGATCTCCCACCCGGCGCCGGCGAGCTCGCGCAGTTCCGGCTCCTCGATCATCGCCGCGTCCCCTCCGGCGCCGATCCAGGGACTTCGCTCTCCCATGAACCCGACCGTGACGTAGACCGTCGCGGGGATGGCGTACTCGCTGAGGATCGGCAGCGCGGTCGAGTGGTTGTTGCGCATCCCGTCGTCGAAGGTGACGGCGGCCAGGCCGGGCTCGGGGACCCCGCCGTCGGCGCGCAGCGCGAGCTGCTCGAGGGTCACGAAGCTGAAGCCGGCGCCGAGCAGCAGCTCGAGCTGGCGGCGAAAGCGCGCGGGCGAGACCTGCAACAGGCTGAGATCGTCGCGCAGCCGCCCGCTCGCGACGCCGTGATAGCCGAGCACGACCGAGCGTTGCCGGCGGATCCGCCGGAGCGCCATCGTCGAGGGGCGCATCGCAAGCGGCTCCGGGCGGCGTGCGCGGACGCTCACCTGGCGAGCCCCCGCGTCAGCTCCCGGTCGAGCGCCCGATCGAGCGCCTCGTGGGCGCGCTCCTGGGAGTACAGCGGGCGCAGCGTGTGATCGCGCCCGGGGATCAGCTCGAGCTTGATGTTCGGCCAGCGCTCGTTGCGCGGCAGGCGCCCCTGTCGAACGAGCTCTTCGTGCAGGGGCTCCTCCTCGGAGAACATGAACAGCAGCTGCTTGCCGTTGTCGCGCAGGAGGTCGAGCAGGAGGTCGAGCTGGTCGGCGTTGCCGACCCGTTGCAGGCGGTCCATCGCGCGCCTGGCGAGGGAGCGGGGCGCGCTACGGATCACCCCGGCGACCCGCGACGGGGCGACTTCGCCGCTCGCGACCATCCGCCAGGACGACCGCTTCAGCAGTCCTCTGCGGAGGTAGCGGACGGTCTCCTGGGCCGCATCCCAGAAGAGCGTGCGCGGGTTGAGCATGAAGGCCGCGGCCACGCGCTCGTCGCGCAGCGCACCGTGAAAGGCCCAGTACGCGCCCGAGCACAGCCCGACGAGCACGAAGCGCTGCGCGGTGCCCTGCGCCTCGAGTACGTCCATCGCGATCTGGACCTGGTCCACGAGCTGTGGGATGTAGAGCTCGGCCACGTCCGCGAACCTAGTGTCGTCGCCGTCGGAGTCGCCCAGGCCCTCGAGGTCGAGCCGCAGCGATGGCACCCCGCGCGCTGCCCAGCGGCGGGCCATCTCAACCCACATCCGGTTCGGGCCGATGCGACGGATCGCGCCCGCGTTGAGCAGAACGGCTCCCAGACCGGCCCCACCACCTTCGACAGGCTCGGTGAGCACGCCGAAGAGGCGGCCAAAGGGCTGTTCGATGGCCAGCGGCGTCTCGCGGATCAGCACGCCGCCCACGAGCAGCTCCGCCGCGTCGCGCTGGATCGCGAGCTCGCGCGGCGGCGCCGACACCGCGACCTGCGCACCCCCGCCCGAGCCCTCCTCGACGATACCCTCCTGCTCGGCGGGCTCGTCAGGCTCGGGCGCCTGGATACCGACGCTCTCCGACAGCCACGAGCGCACCGCTGCGAACGTCTCGAGCGGCGGAACCGCCTCCTGCGGCTCCGCCATCATCGCGTTGAACCCGGGTCCGGGCGCGACCGTCACCTCCCGGCCGCTCGCCCGCAGGTGGTCGACCAGGCGCTTGTCGACGTCGATCCCGTCGCGCTCGAGCAGGAGCACGCGCGCGAGGCGGCCCTCCGGCAGCTCGAGCGTGGCGAGATCGAGCCTGTCCAGCGCTTTCGTCGTCTCGGCCGTGAGCACGAACCCTCCCGCGCCCGCGTAGCCGCGCGGGAGTGGAGGGCCCTTGGAGCCGTCCTGGGGGCTCCACTTCGCCGACTCCATGCGCCCGAAGGCGCGAAGCTCGCGCAGGAAGGCACGGCCTCTGGCCGGTACCGCCCAGAGCACGGCGTCATCGATCGGCGCACCCTCCGCGGCGGCGCGGACGATCATCATGCCTCCGAGGCCGATTCCGATCGCCGCCACGCGGTCACGTCCGCTCTCGGCGGCCAGCCACCGGGCCGCGCCGGACACCGCCCGCGTCCAGGCGGCGACCCGCGCCGCGTCCACCGGCGATCCCGCGCTGTCGCCTGCTCCGGGTAGGTCGATCCGCAGCGCCGGAAACCCAGCATCGGCGAGATCCTGTGCCCACGCACGACGGCTGCGGTAGGAGCACACGTCCTCCCAGCCGAAGGGCGGGCAGAGAAGGACGGCGGTCTCGCGGCGCCGGTGTCCGTCCTCGGGCGCATGCAGGACGGCGAAGACCGGCTCCACGTCGCTGACGTCGAGGTACAAGCCTCGCATCTGGGTAGCCGTGGTGCTCACCGCACCTCGCCGGATGCGGGCGGTGCGTCCTCCACGTCGAAGCGGTCGAAGCGTACGCGTCCCTGGAGGTTCAGCGCCGTCAGCTCGCCGGCTGAGAGAACGGAGTCCGGGTCCCGCGGGCGCAGGTGGAGGACCCGCTCACGTCCCGGCTCGAGCGAGAAGGCATCGTCCGATGGCGCGAAACCGGGCACGCGCAACCGCGTGCAGTAGACGAGCCGGCTGCTTCGCAGCGACAGGCTCATGTCGCCCTCGCCGCTGCGTGAGGCGCGCGCCTGCAGGCCCAGACGCGCCGGCGTCTCGACATGGGTCGGGCGGCCAACCGGAAAATGCATCGACTGCGAGAGTAGTGACGGGCTTGAATCTCCGTCGTCTTCGAGGCTCGCGACGATCACGTCCTGCGCCGGCGGGCCGAAGCGGTAGGCCCAGGAGGCGTCGACGAAATGCCCGAGGACGTCCTCGACGCCCAGGCGCCGGGAGCCGTGGGGCGGGATCTCGATCGGCTCGCTCGCCTCGGCGATGAGCTGCTCGAAATCGCGGTA
>DASZIU010000127.1:0-2445 GCA_035948815.1 Solirubrobacteraceae bacterium
ATGGCGCTGTCGAGGAGGGCGATGCCCGGCGCGCGCAGCATCGCGAGCGCGGCCTCGCCGAACCCTGGCAGAACCGAGCGCAGGGCCTCGATGACATAGATCCAGAATCGTGCGGGATCGTTATCGCCGGCGTCCAACGAGAGCCAGGCCACCGGCAGCTCTTCCCGTGCGGACGCCCGCCATTGCGCTACGAGCATCGTCTTTCCGCTCCCGGCGGGGCCGTAGACCAGCGTGAGGGGGAGCGACAGGCCCTCCGAGAGTGCCTCGATCAGGTTCTCGCGGGCGACGAGCCGAGGACAGCCAGGAGCTTCGAGCTTCGTCTTCAGGAGCGGAGCGACCAGATCGGTTCCAGCGACCTCAGCACTGGATTTCATGCAGACGAGACTAGCCGTGCCTCAGCGGCCAAGCATGCGTCGGTGCGAGGAGCAGCCTGAGACGGACGCGGACCCATGCTCGCTCGATGCTCCAAGCAGCAGTCTGCATGCTCACGGGCACTTTTTTGCAAGCTGCTCAAGCGGCGTCCCTGAGCGGGGCCGCCAAGCGGCGGCCTGCGAACGTCCTCAGGCGGCCGAGACCACCGGACGCCGGATGTGCTCGTGCACGTAGCCGACCACGGCGGCACCCTCGCCGACGGCCGTCGCGCAGCGCTTGAACGAGCCGGCGCGCGCGTCACCGGCGGCATAGACACCCGGCACGCTCGTCTCGAGCAGCCCCTTGGCTCCGGCCTCGCTGCCGGTGAGGATGAACCCGTCGCTGTCGCGCGCCACGATGTCGTCGAGCCAGCTCGTGCACGGAGCGGCACCGAGGAACAGGAACAGGTAGGAGAACGGCAGCTTGACCCCGTCGGTGAGCGTCACGCCGCACAGGTGGCCTCCCTCCCCGTGTAGCTCGGCGATCTGGCTGCGGTCGCGGACCGCGACGCCATAGCGGGCGAGCTCCTCGATCAGGTAGGCCGACATCGTCTCGCGCAAGTCGGCGCGGCGGTGAAGCAGCGTGACCAGGGCGCCGCCCCGCGCGAGCCACACGGCCGCCTGGCCGGCCGAGTTGCCCCCGCCGACGACCGCGACGCGCTGCGCGGCACAGATCTGCCCCTCGAGTGGCCCGGCGGCGTAGAAGATGCTGAGACCCTCGTACTGCTCGAGTCCCTCCACGGGAAGGCGGCGGTATTCGGCGCCCGTGGCGAGCAGCACCGCTCGCGCGGCGACTTCGTTTCCGTCTTGGAGCTTGATCACGTGCCGCTCGGCGCCCGGTTCCAGCGCTTCGGCACGGTAGGGGCTCGCGATCCGCGCATCGAACTTGCGCGCCTGCGTCGCGGCGCGGCTGATGAGTTCGGTGCCGCTGATGCCCGCCGGGAAGCCGAGGTAGTTCTCGATCCTGCGCGACGTTCCAGCCTGCCCACCGATGGCGGTGCTCTCGAGTATCAGGGTCTCGAGCCCCTCTGAGGCGCCGTAGACGGCCGCCGCGAGCCCGGCGGGTCCGCCGCCGACGATCGCCAGATCTACCTCCTCGCGCCGCTCGAGCCGGCGGCCGATGCCGAGCGCACGCGACAGTTCGCCGTTGCTCGGGTTTGGCAGCTCGGCACCGCCCGGCAGGCGCACGAGAGGCATGTCCGCCGGGTCGACCGAGCCGGCCGCACCATCGCCCTGGGCGGGGTCAACCAATCTGTAGGGGAGCCTCTGGCTGCGTGCATAGTCGAGCAGGCGGCGCGTGTCGGGCGAGTCCTGGTAGCCGACTATCTGCATGCCGACGTCCTCGCGCTGCTGCAGCAGCTCGCGACGCTCGACGAACGCGGACAGCAGCAGATCCGAGAGAGCGCTGTCCTCGAAGAGCAGTTCCCTGAGCCTCTCGCGCTCTACCGCGATGTAGCGCATCGGCTCGGTCACCCGGACCGTCACGAAGACCGTCTGTCCGGTCAGCAGGTTGATCTCGCCGAGAAATCCGGACGGGCCGTGTCGCACGATCTCGTGGCCCGATTCGTCGAGCACCTGGGCCTCACCCTCGAGGATCGCGATGAACGGGTAGGTCTCATCGCCGATCTTGAAGAGGACCGTCCCGACCTCGGCCGTGCGCTCTTCGCCATGTTCAGCGAGCAGCGCCAGCTGCGAGCTCGAGAGAACGCGACTGGCTGGCTGGGCCATCAGTCAACCCCGCCAATGTT
Organism: Solirubrobacteraceae bacterium; assembly: GCA_035948815.1. GTDB lineage: Bacteria > Actinomycetota > Thermoleophilia > Solirubrobacterales > Solirubrobacteraceae > Palsa-744. The sequence continues at coordinate 2,159 of DASZIU010000127.1, forward strand.
GCCGGGCGTCAACACGGTGGACGTGCGGGAGCGGGTGAGCTCGAGGAACGACGCCATCCGCCCAGAGTAGAAGGTCACCGGCGAACGCCCAACGCGCGGCTTGATCTCGACGAGCCGTCCCGACACACGTCGGCGACCGTTCGGCCCGACGACCGGATGCATCGCCGGGCAGGGCGTCCACCGTCAGGTCCTGGGCGGCCGGTCCAGCAGCACCCCATAGACGCGGCGCACGTGGAGACGAACGACCAGCCGCCGGGCTTCGATCATCTGCGCGTAGAACGCGTCCT
>DASZIU010000128.1:0-5410 GCA_035948815.1 Solirubrobacteraceae bacterium
GAGCTGGCCGAGCTGCGCGAGCGCTCCGCGGCGATGAAGGCGCAGTGGCAGAACGAGAAGCAGTCGATCCAGCAGATCTCGGAGCTGAAGGAGCGCCTCGAGCAGGCGCGCGGCGAGACCGAGCGGGCCGAGCGCGAAGCCGACCTCGAGCGCGCGGCCACGCTGCGCTACGGCGAGATCCCCGAGCTGGAGCGCCAGCTCGCCGAGCTCGAATCGAGCGAGCGTGAGCGAGAGGGCGACGGGCCGGTCTTCCTCAAGGAGGAGGTCGATGCGGACGACGTCGCCGAGGTCGTGGCGCGCTGGACCGGCATTCCCGTCAGCCGCCTGCTCGAGGGCGAAACCGAGAAGCTGATCCACATGGAGGAGCGGCTGCACGAACGCGTCGTCGGCCAGGACGAGGCGATCGAGGCCGTGGCGACCGCGCTGCGACGCTCACGCGCCGGCCTTCAGGACCCCGACCGGCCGATCGGCACGTTCCTGTTCCTGGGGCCGACCGGCGTGGGCAAGACCGAGCTCGCCCGCGCGCTCGCGGAGTTCATGTTCGACTCGCAGGACGCGATGGTGCGCATCGACATGTCCGAGTACATGGAGAAATACTCCGTCTCGCGCCTGGTTGGCGCGCCACCCGGATATGTCGGCTATGAAGAGGGCGGACAGCTGACCGAGGCCGTACGCCGCCGTCCCTACTCGGTCGTGCTGCTCGACGAGATCGAGAAGGCGCACCCGGACGTCTTCAACACGCTGCTTCAGGTGATGGACGACGGGCGCCTGACGGACGGCCAGGGGCACACCGTCGACTTCAAGAACACCGTCCTGATCATGACCTCGAACCTCCCGATCGACGAAGGCCTGTCGGATGCCGCGATCCGCGCAGCGCTGCTGGAAAGCTTCAAGCCCGAGTTCATCAACCGGCTCGACGACATCGTCCGCTTCCACTCGCTGACCCGTGAGCAGCTGACGCAGATAGTCGAGATCCAGGTCGCGCGGGTGATCGACCGCGTTGCCGAGCGCGGCGTGCAGGTCACGCTCACCGACGACGCCAAGCAGCTGCTCGGGAACCTGGGCTATGACCCGGCCTACGGCGCCCGCCCACTGCGGCGCGTGATCCAGAAGCAGCTCACCGACCGCCTCGCGCTCGCTCTCCTGCAGGGGGAGATCCGCGAAGGGGACTCAGTGCGCGTCGACGTGGCCGGAGGCGAGCTCGTGCTCGAGAAGTCCGGCGCGGAGCTCGAGACCGCGGCAGGACCCTAGCTGTAGTTCCACACCCGGATCCCGGCGGCCACAGTCCGGAGATAGTCTCTCGGCTCCCGGCCTGGCGGCACCCGGCGTCGGTGTCCTGCGAGCGGCCAAACCTATCTCCGATGGAGGAGCTCATGCCCACCTACATCATGCTCTCGACTCTCACCCCCGAGGGCGTGCAGACCGTCAAGAACAACCCGCAGCGGATCAAGGAGGTGAACAAGGAGGTCGAGCAGCTCGGTGCGAGCGTCAAGGCGCAATGGGCGACTCTCGGCCACGTCGACTTCATCTCCGTGATCGAGGCGCCCGACGAGGGGACGATGGCACGGGTCTCGCTCGAGCTGGGGTCGCGGGGAACCGGCCGCTACGAGACGCTCGCAGCGATCCCGATCGACGACTTCATCGCCTCCCTCTAGGTGTCCCAGTCTCGCTGTAACGTAGGCGTCATCTGGTCAAACGACGCTTGAGGAGCACGATGAACGAACCTGGGGCCGAGGGGCGAGACCAGGACCAGCACGAGCCCACCGCCGAGGGCCAGCCCGGCGGGTCTCCGGGGATCTCCCTCGTCCCCGCACCGACAGAGGAGTCGGAGGTGGAGTCCCAGTTCGAGGAGATGAGCGTCGACACTCCGCGGGTCGGCATCGTGATGGGCTCCAAGAGCGACATGGAGGCGATGGAGAAGGCCGCCAAGGAGCTCGAAGAGCGCGGGATAATGCATGAGGTCCGAGTCATGTCCGCCCACCGGGAACCGGACGTGGTCGCCGACTACTCCAAGAACGCCCACATGCGCGGCCTCCGGGTGATCATCGCGGGGGCCGGCATCTCGGCCGCTCTGCCCGGCGCCGTCGCCGCCCACACCGACCTGCCCGTCATCGGCGTGCCGCTCTCCGGTCGCCTGAGCGCCGCCGGGGGTCTCGATGCGATCCTCTCCATCGTGCAGATGCCCCCAGGCGTGCCCGTGGCCTGCGTCGGCCTCGACAACGCGCGTAACGCAGCCATCCTCGCCGCCCAGATCCTCGGGTGCTGAGCGAGCCGCCGACGCGAGCCACGGCAGCGGCCGGCGCCGCGCGGCCCGCCCCGCCGCCGTCGGGCGGCGATAATCAAAAAAGGTGATCGCCCGCTACACCCGCCCCGAGCTCGGCCGCATCTGGACCGACGAGGCTCGCATGGAGAGCTGGCGGCGGGTCGAGGTCGCAGCCTGCGAGGAGCTGCCGGGGCTGCTCGGCGGGGAGGGACCTACGGATCGCGAGCTCGAGGCGATCCGAAACGCGAGCTTCTCCGTGAGCGAGGTGCAGGAGCGCGAGCGCGTCACCGAGCACGACGTCGCCGCCTTCGTCGACGTGCTCGCCGAGTCCGCCGGCGAGGCCGGCCGCTGGATCCACTTCGGGCTCACCTCCTCCGACGTGCTCGACACCGCGCTCGCGCTGGCGCTCGGCGAGGCCGGCGGCGAGATCGTGCCCGGCGCGAACGCGCTCGTCGAGGCCCTCGCCGCGCGCGCCAGGGAACACGTCCACACGCTCACCGTCGGCAGGACCCACGGCGTGCATGCCGAGCCCACGACCTTCGGGATCAAGCTCGCCGGGTTCGCCTTCGAGGCACACCGCAACGCGATCCGCCTCGACCGCGCCTTCGCCCAGGCGGGGGTCGGCGCCCTGTCGGGGGCCGTAGGCACCTACGCCGCGACCAGCCCGGAGTTCGAGCAGCGCGTCCTCGGACGGCTTGGCCTGGCCCGCGAGGACGTCTCGACGCAGGTCGTCGCGCGTGACCGCCACGCCGAGCTCCTGACGTCGATCGCCGTCGCCGGCGCCGGGCTCGAGCGCCTCGCCACCGAGATCCGCCACCTGCAGCGCACCGAGGTGCGCGAGGTCCAGGAGCCGTTCCGCGCCGGCCAGAAGGGCTCCTCGGCGATGCCACACAAGCGCAACCCGATCAAGAGCGAGCAGATCTCCGGACTCGCGCGCGTGCTGCGCGGCAACGCCCAGGCGGCACTCGAGAACGTCGCCCTCTGGCACGAGCGCGACATCTCCCACTCCTCGGTCGAGCGCATCGTCCTCCCCGACTCGACCATCCTCCTCGACTACCTCCAGCACAGCGCCACCGCGCTCGTGCAGGGCATGACGATCGATCCGGCGCGGATGCGCGAGAACATCGAGCTGACCCACGGCGCCCTCTTCTCGCAACGCGTCCTGCTCGCGCTCGTCGAGCGCGGCCTCTCCCGCGACGACGCCTACCGCCTGGTCCAGGAGCTCGCGCAGCGGGCCTGGGACGGGGGCACGCACCTGCGCGATCTGCTCGCCGCCGACGAGCGCGCCGGCGAGCTCGACCTCGACGAGATCTTCGACTACGGCCACTACGTTCGCTATGCCGATGAGATCGTCGGCAGGCTCGACGCGATCGCCTGATACAGCGCCCAGCGACGGCCGACTCCGCTGGTAGCATCGCCTCACGTGACCAGGCTCGCCGACCTGCCCCTCATCGCCAGCGGGAAGGTCCGCGAGATCTATGAGCTGGGCGCCGCCGAGGACTCCTCGCGCCCCCCGAGCCTGCTGATGGTCGCGAGCGACAGGATCTCGACCTACGACGCCGTCCATCCCACTCCGATCCCGGACAAGGGCAAGGTGCTCACCGGCCTGTCGGTCTTCTGGTTTCAGAGGACGGGACAGATCGTCGCCAACCACCTGATCTCGGCCACCCAGGACGTCCCCGAGGAGGCACGCGGGCGCGCCCTGGTCGTGCGCCGCCTGCAGATGCTCCCCGTCGAGTGCGTCGTCCGGGGCTATATCACCGGGTCGGGGTGGAAGGACTACCAGGCCACCGGGAGCGTCTCCGGCATCGCGCTGCCCGCCGGGCTGCAGGAGTCCGAGCGCCTGCCCGAGCCGATCTTCACGCCGAGCACGAAGGCCCTCGAGGGCCACGACGAGGCGATCGACTTCGAGCGGGCCGCCGATCTCGTCGGCGACAGGGCCTTGATGCAGCGCGTCGCCGATGTCTCGATCGAGCTCTACTCCTTCGCCGCAGACCACGCCCGCTCCAGCGGCGTGATCCTGGCCGACACGAAGTTCGAGTTCGGCCTCGACGAGGATGGCGGGCTCGTGATCGGCGACGAGGTCCTGACGCCGGACTCCTCGCGCTACTGGCCGGCCGAGGGCTTCGAGGTCGGCCGCTCACAGCCGAGCTTCGACAAGCAGTACGTCCGCGACTGGGCCTCGGCCAGCGGCTGGGACAAGCGGCCACCGGCTCCGCCCATCCCCGAGGACGTCGTCGCGGGCACCCGCGCGCGCTACCTCGAGGCCTACGAGCGCATCACCGGCGAGCCGTTCCAGGCATGGGTCGAGCGCACCGACGCCGCGGGTGCGGCGGCATGAGGGCCCGCGTCCTGATCCGCCCCAAGGCGGGCATCCTCGACCCGCAGGGCGACGCCGTCCAGCGGGCGCTTCCCGCGCTCGGCTTCACGGGCGTCTCCGACGTCCACGTCGGGCGGTTGGTCGAGCTCGACGTCGAGGACCCCGCCCAGCTCGACCCGATGTGCCAGAAGCTCCTCGCCAATCCGCTCGTCGAGGATTACGAGGTAGAGCTCCTGGGCTCGAGCGGCTGAGCAGCGGTGAAGTTCGGCATCCTCCAGTTCCCCGGGTCCTGCGACGAGGTCGACGCGCTGGGCGCCGCGAGGCGCGTCGGCGACGCCGAGCTGATCTGGCATCGCGACCGCGATCTCCGCGGAGCCGACGCGATCGTCGTGCCGGGCGGCTTCTCCTACGGCGACTACCTTCGCGCCGGCGCGATCGCGCGCTTCTCCGAGGCGATGGAGTCGGTCGTCGACTTCGCGCGCGAAGGCGGCCTCGTGCTCGGCATCTGCAACGGCTTTCAGGTGCTCTGCGAGGCGCACCTCCTGCCCGGCGCGCTGCTCCCCAACGCCAACCTCAGGTTCACCTTCCGCCAGGTCGACCTCGACGTCGTCGCGCCGCAGACGGCGTTCACCAGCGCCTGCCCGAGCGACCGGCCGCTGAGCATCCCCGCCAAGCACTCATGGGGGCGCTACTACGCCGACGAGCAGACGCTCTCCCGGATGCAGGAGGCGGGGCAGGTCGTCCTGCGCTACTCCCCCGGCCACAACTTCAACGGCTCGGTCAACGACATCGCCGCCGTCAGCAACGCCGAGGGCAACGTGCTCGGC